>NZ_JAQRFO010000046.1:0-33997 GCF_028598775.1 Xenorhabdus aichiensis | reverse complement strand
AGAGCATAAAAATGTGTGGGGCACCCTGTTCAATCGGCGATAGAATGAGCAATTAAACCTGTTTTTCTCAGGTAGCTCGCCATGAAAATTTATGTCGTTAAAATCGCCCTTCGGGGTATCAGCCCAATGGTCTGGCGCCGATTCAGGCTATCAGGCGAGACATCTTTAGCTGCTTTTCACTATATCATTCAGATCGCACAGGGATGGCAGGATGATCACCTGCATCAATTCCGTATTTATGGTAAAAATTACGGTATTTCGTACTCCGGCGGGATGGCATTTTCTGATAACCCTTACAAAATCGCGCTGGCTGACTTTGAATTTGATGCCGGTGATCGCTTTACTTATGAATACAATTTTTTTGAGCAGGGGCTTCACGATATCCGTATTGAAACTGTTCTCGAAAACGCTAACCTGAAGTCACCTTTTTGTTTGGCCGGAAACAGAATGCCCGGGGCGACGTTAGCCGATGAAGCCGATAAAACACTGGCACTGTTCAACGCGATTATTCACGCTGATGAAACAACAACGATCGGAGAGATCCGTCCATTGGTTGAGGCACTTGATGCCGTCAGATTCAACCGCCGAAAGATTAATCGCCAATTAAGCCGGCTCAACCTTGATTCACCGGAACTTGAACCCATCGTGATAGGGCTGTAGCGGATAGGGTGATCGGTATCCATAAAGGTATACCTTTTCAGTCGTGCTAAAAACAAGGTTATAGCTCTCTATAAACCTCGAAAAAGGCAATTTTATAGAGTATTCTACAAATCTTTATCAGGTTTAAAGATTTTTGAGGGTCGTATGCACTATGCCTATATTCGGGTGAGTTCGGTTGACCAACATGTTGAGCGCCAGAAAGCGGCGCTGTCTGCGTCCGGTATTGAAATTGATAAAATGTATGTCGAACAGGCCAGTGCTAAAAACATCAACCGGCCACAACTTCAGGATTTACTTCAACAGGTCAGAACTGGCGACACGATTGTTGTTCACTCCATCGATCGGTTATGCCGCAATATGATGGATATGTGTAGTCTGACCCTGCGTTTACGCCAGCAAGGTATTACACTGATATTCCTGAAGGAGCAGCTTACGTTTAGTGCTCACGAGAGCACGCCTATGCAAGAGCTGCAACTGCATATGATGTCGGCCTTCAGTCAGTTTGAACGGGCACTCATTCGAGAGAGGCAAACCGAAGGGATCGCAGCAAAAAAACAGCGCGGGGAACGAACGGGCAGGCCGCCTGCGGATATCAGTAAATTACCCCAAATAGACGCGCTAAGGGCAAAAGGTATCAAGTTAAAGCTGGCCTGCGATAACGTAGGATTAGGGGTTTCTACATATTATAAATTGCGTCACCAACTAAAAAATGGGGGAATACAGTAGCCACCACCCCGTGAGGACAGCATCATGCAATTCACAATCCAAATCGCGATGGTCGATAAATCAGGTCATCGCCATACTGAGAAGTTATTCACGATAGAAAAACAGTCCGATGCCCCCAATGACATTGGACTCTCCCTGTCTGAATCGAAATTACTTTTGAACGCTATCCAGCAATCAGTGACCCAGAAACAGGCGGCGGAATATTTGGATGAACATCGTGCTTGTCCTTGCTGTCAACGAAATCGCCGGATAAAAGGCAAACAAACCATCCAGTACCGAACCTTATTTGGCATTATCCCAGTAGAGGGATTTCGGATTTATCGGTGTGCGTGTGAGCAACATTCAACCCAGACCGTTAGCCTGCTTAATAATTGGTGTGATTCGCATACTCACCCGGAACTCAGGTACATAGAAACCCGGTGGGCGTCACTGATGTCTTATGGATTGACCGCTAATCTGCTCAAAGATATTCTGCCAATGGGGAAACACTGTAATGCTGCCACGGTCAGAAATCACCTTTGTCAGACGGCCAAAAGGCAAGAGGTTGAATTAGACGATGTGCCGGATTTTCTCCCCGGCGATCCCAGAGAATGGGAAAAATTACCCAAACCGGGAAAACCAATGACAGTGGGCATTGACGGAGGCTACGTCAGAAACTGGGACGACAGAAAACATCATTTCGAAGTCATTGCCGGAAAATCATTCGCGACTCATGTCCCAACCAAACGCTTTGGTTTTGTGCAATGTCTGGAAAATCATCCCAGAAGAAAACTCATCGCCCAGCTATCCTCACAGGGAATGCAGGCGAATCAACAAATAACTTTCTTATCGGATGGTGCTGATAATCTCAGGGATCTGCAATTTAACCTGTACCCCGAATCCCAACACGTATTGGATTGGTTTCATATCACGATGCGTCTGACAGTACTAAAACAATATGCCAAAGGAGTATCAAAAAGCGCCCCGGAACTCGGTGCAGAATTATTGGACTCTTTAACCCGTACAAAATGGTATCTTTGGCATGGCAATGTGATGAAGGCATTAGAACACCTGGATGATTGTGCTGCGATGTGTGATGAGGACATACTGCATTATGAAAATAAGAAATCCTTGTCAAAACATCTCGATGAAATGTACACCTATATTAAAAATAACCGCATGATGATCCCGAATTACGGTGAAATGTACCGATATGGCGAACCGATTTCTTCAGCATTTGTTGAATCGACGATCAATGAAGTGATTGCTAAACGAATGGTGAAAAAGCAACAGATGCAATGGAGCCAGCAAGGGGCACATTATTTAATCCAGACACGCACAACCGTACTGAATGATGATTTGAAAACCCAATTTGAGCATTGGTATCCGGGCATAAAATTAGGTGACGAAGCGGAGCATTCTTGGGCAGAAAAGATTGCGGCATAATGCCCCACGCTTTTTTATGGTCTCCACCGCCGATAACGTTTCACAAGCAACGGAACCCGACGATGAACCCAACGGGAAAGGGTAGAATGATCAACGGCAATCCCCCGTTCAGCCATCATTTCCTCTAAGTTACGCAAACTCAGGGCGTAGGCCAAATACCCACGGACACATTGAGCAATGATATCGACGGGATAATGGAGACGTTTAAAGGCGTTTCGGCTCAGGGGCATCGTTTGGAACTCGCGCAAAAACCGGGAAGTTTACCTGAAGTTCCGTTAATGCGACAGAACCGGTACGCTTCGGCCGTTACGAAAGACGTTAATGAATAGCCCTGTTTCCAGTGTAATGCGCGCGGTGAATCTAAGGCTTCAATTAAATCAGCCTGCAATAATCCGAGGATTGAAATCCATTCAGGGTTACCTGAACGAACGTTATATTCCAACAGCCAGGGAGTATCTTCAATTATCATTAAGCCAAAATATAATATGGAGTGATATTCCATACCTTCTTTCTGAAGTCCCAGTAGTGTCGGTTCTATCACTCGGGACTTAATATTTTCGATTAATTTATTCGGGTAACGACCATTAAAGGCCAGCGCGGCCATACCGTGTGTCATTGGCCCTTCGTTGCCATCGCAAAGCCTTTTATAATCCTGCACTAAAGGCAATATAAAATAGTCATTACCGGTACAAAGAACATGCAAAGATATTTCGTATCCAGAGAGCCTCTCCTCTATCCTACCGATATTATCGCCCAGTGTGTCCGATGGTATCTCGCTTATGCCCTGAGTTTACGAAATCTGGAAGAGATAATGGCTGAGCGGGGTGTCATCGTTGATCATTCCACGCTCTCGCGCTGGGTTCATCGTCTGGTGCCTTTAATTGTCAAACGTTATCGGCGCTGCAAACCTGATGTCGGGTGTCGCTGGCGAATGGATGAAACCTATATCAAAATCAAAGGGCAATGGCGGTATCTCTACCGGGCGGTGGATTCGCACGGGAATACCGTGGATTTTTTGTTGACGGCTCGTCGGGATAAGGCCGCTGCCTTGCGTTTTTTCAAAAAGGCGATGCGTCAGCACGGACAACCTGAGGTCGTCACAATGGATAAAAGCAGCGCCAATAAAGCGGCGGTAGACGAGTTAAATCAGGGGAAATCCAAAGAGGAAGCCATCGTTATCTGGCAAAACAAATACCTCAATAACCTCATTGAGCAGGATCACCGCAACATCAAACGGCGAATCTCTCCCCTGCTGGGCTTCAAAAATTTCAGGCGGGCTCAGACTCTTCTAGCGGGCATTGAGTTAGTCAGCATGTTGCGTAAAGGACAATATGTTCAAGAGCCGGAATGCCCGATGTCACCCGCGGCCTTTTTCTATCAACTGACCGCATAAAAAAACAACCAACACACTTTCACTCGGACATTTCTTGTTAATGCGACAGAGCCTAAAAAACAACCACTCGCGGGATCTCTGATTAACTCGCCGTTAATGCGACAGAACCAATAGTTATTACATTGGCTAAAAACTCAACAATCACCGACTTTAGTTGGTGGCGGTTGAGTTTCATGGAGTAAATATCAGTTTTTAACTGGCTAATTCAACTCTAGCATTGATTTTAATTTTAATATTTGTAGAGTTTGCAATATAACACTTTTCATGAGCTAGACGATGTAAACTAATAGCCAGGCTTTCATCAGACTCCTTAGATATTACTGAGTGAGGTTGCAATGTCATCTCGACAAATCGCCCCTCCTTTTCACTCATTATGCCTTTCGCCTGGTCGCGATACTGCAATACGCTGACGCCAGCCTCCGCACATAGATGCAAATACCAAAGTTGATGGCAAGCTGATAGTGATGCAATCAAGAGTTCTTCTGGGTTCCAGCATTCTTTCTTACCTAAAAACTTAGGGTCTGCCGAGCCCTTTAAAAACTTACCATGCTCTCCGGAAATATCATATTCACGCGCATATTCTCTATAACTTGGAGTCCCTTGACCTAAGTTACCTGTCCAAGATAAAGAAATTCCATAATGATGCAGTATATCAGCCATAAATTACATCCTTATTACAGTTAATTAAAAAGAGAAAAAGACTGCGTTGTTGAAAGTGCGGGGTTACCTGGGCGTAATAGCATTTTTCCCTCTTCCGGTAATATCACGACAGCAGCAACAGTACGTTCACGGCGTATATCGCCGTTATCTGCAACACAAACTGGCGGGGTTGTAAACAAGGAAAAACAATCATCACTGTCAATGTGTTCTTGCTGTAATAGTTCTCGTGTTTTTTCTAACCTTTGTCGTGAAGAGTTTTTAGCAAAGATATTGATTTGATCATGAGAAGCAAAATCAGGGTGCAAAAAATGATTGGTGTGTGCAGTTGAATAGCCTGCTTCCACAATACGCAGTTGATTATTCAAAATTTCTACACAGAGAAGGTGCTGTTTATCACATAAAGTAAAGGAGCGTGAACTGGACAATGGGAGACAACGAAGCGCTTTCACTGCCTGCTCCACTGTGTCGTAATTATCCAGAAGATGGCGAATCACCAGATAAGGCGGAATACCTACTCCCCACGTCCCCCCCAGAACCATGTTAAGCCCAATAGCCAATCCGGCACGATTAAGCCCAAGATAACCCAAAAGCCCTGCAAAACTTAAAATCAATGATGAATTGCGCGTTCCTTTGCATTCCAGAATATGAATAAAATCATCGAGATTACCATTCAAATCCACCGTTTGTGCCAGAATGGATTGCCCTTTGAAAGAGGATAATGTCGTACAGTCTCCTGACTCTGTAGTACGATTATAACCCAGCACCTCTCGCCTCAACTGCAGTAACCAAGCCAAATCTAACGGCATCTCAGCGCCGATCGATAACCCTTCAATCTCTTGCGCAATATCAGGCAGCCAAGTTTTTACGCAAATACGGTAGCGTTCGATATTTTCACCAAGCTGGCTAAGGGACAACGCTGATTGCCCCAAATGATTTAAACGGCAAAGACCATCATCAGCAAATTTCGATAACGCCTTCCGGCATTGCTGACCGTGTTGGATGCCCCTCTCAAGAGCATCTCCGTTCAGTGTCACGACATTAACGTTAGGGATCATCGCTGCTCCGTATGAGGCCGTATTTTCCCGTGGTCCTGTAAACCTTGTTTTACCTTCGGCCACTCGGTGTTCAACACGCTGTAGAAAATAGCGTCACGCCGCCGCCCATCTGGCATAAAATTAAAACTGCGTAATGTGCCTTCTTCCTCCGCACCAATATTGCGCAGGCCAGCTCGAGCCTGCAGATTGAGGATGTCGGTTTTAAACTCAACACGCAATGCCTGTAAGGTCTCAAAAGCATGCTTCATCAGTAAATATTTTGCCCATCGGTTGATCCCCTTACCTCGAAATGCCTCTCCCAGCCAAGACCAACCGATCTCCAATCGAGCCTCATGCTCAATCATATTGCCAAAACTCATACTGCCTGCTATCTGACCAGAACGTTTATCTATTACCATGAAGACTGCACGACTTCCGGCAGCCTGATCATTTAACATCGCATCAAAGAAACGCTCAAATTCGATGTCATTACTGACGCGAAAAACGAAATATGTCCAAATATGTGAGTCGCGAGATAAAGCTCTTACCTCCTCCCGATCCTCTTCCTTCACAGGTCTTAGCATGACATATTCATTTTCTAATACTTTGGAAGCATTCTCTTTCCAGTTCATCACTAGTATCCTTAAAATGGTAATTAATTTATATGCTTATTTAAAATATCAATGACATTCCCGAGAGTTTGCATATTTCCCAAATCGTCTTCGTTAAAGTTGGATAAATCAATATTCATCTCATTACATAGAGATGTGATAAACAGGATTTTATTAAGCGATGTCAATCCATAGATATCACTCATATTTTCTTTTAGATCTAGCTGAGTTGCGTCGATATCTGTAGATAAAGACGCTGCCAGTTTTTGTCGTGCTATGGTTTCCAATTTTGTAATGACGGTATCAGTTTGCATAACGACTCTCTTTATCTGTGGCGTGAAGTTGTTCTTGATAAGATTCAAAAATCATTTTTCGCAGTGGTTTAAATTGTGAGGATAGCAGACCATTTTCTATACTGAACGGTGGGTCAGCGATAATGATTCGGACTATAAGCTCGTCTTTCTCACCTGAGGCGTTTACATTCTCTAAAGCTTGTAAAATAGACGCGTGTTCGACAGTGTCACCGGCTGGTGAAATGATGGCAACTAGTTCGGCCTGTTTCGGGCTGAAAATTACGCACTCAGCAATGGCCGGTTCATTACGCATGCGCGCCTCGATGGGCTGCACATCTATTTTTTTCCCGTTGTCCAAGACTATCACGTTGTCAGAACGACCTTTGATGTAGAGGAATCCTTGTTCATCAATATGGCCAATATCGCCAGTCCGTACACCGCCATCAGCGGTAAATATTTTTTCAGATGCGCCAGGCTGTGCGTAAAGATAACGGGTGTTTACCGGGTAATCGCTGTAAACCACAACGTTACCATCCCTATCAATAATGACTTTTTTCTCATCAACAACTTGTCCAACACTGCCTAATCGGCAGGCTGTCGGGTGATTTTTTGTCACAATGCAGGTTTCATTCATACCGTAGCCTTCATAAATGGGCAGCCCCACTTGATGAAAAAACTGAAGCATTCCCAATTCTGCTGGAGCCGACCCCGTCCACAAATAGCGAATGCTTGTGCCAAACAGCACTTTTACCTGCGATACCATCGCTGCTAGGTCATTACTTTGGCGTTCAATATGGCGACGCGCTGAGTCAAAGAAAGCAGGTACGCCCATCACCACAGTCGGATTAAGCTGAGGCATGACGACAAATGCAGACTGATAGTTGGTGAGTATCGTATCGTGACCAAACTTTAATGCAGAATAGACCCAATAACGCTGCTGCAATAACGATAACGGCAGAAATACCAGCAGGCGGTCTCCATCACCGTGATTAAAAATGTTCTGCACGCTACGCAGCGAGGAATCAATGCTGCCTACTGTGGCAGCCAACCCTTTAGGAATGCCAGTTGAGCCTGAAGTAAATTTGATTGTCGTAGTATCGCTTTGCTCATACTGTACCAGAGGCAGTATTTCAGTGAATTCATCAATAAACGCATTAATCTCTTTAATATCATGCAAGTGAGGGTGAGAAGCGTCGTACGTCTTATCGGTGAAAAGACATTTCAGCTGATAGCTTTGCACCAACGCTGCACTTGCCTCAAATTTCCCAGGGTCAAAGCCGGCAGTACGTATTTTTATTCTCAACGCAGCCAGGTCGAGTAACACCCATTCCAAGCGGTTATCGGACAAGATACCGATGGTATTACCCGGTTTAATCCCGTGTGCTAGCAAACCGTTAGCAACACGTCCTGACATCTCGTAAAGTGTGGATAAAGGTATCGTTTTACGCTCGCTTAGTGTCGCAACTATCAAATTCCCCCCCGCCTTTGGGGGACCGCTCACGATATCGTTAATGATTGATGGTTTCATGGTTGAGCTTCCTCGCTGGCGATTCTCGCAGCCATCGCCTTCACTGTATTTAGATGATAAATAGACTCTAGTGGCATCGATATCCCGAAAGTTTTGCGTACGGAAGTTAAAATCCGCAGGGCACTCAGCGAGTTGCCACCACGGTCAAAGAAATCTTCATCCACACCAATGGAACCTGCGGCCAAGATCTCCTGCCAAATTCCCTGCAAGGTGCTTTCGATCCTGCCATTGGCTTGGCTGACTAATGACGACGCGGAGTTTCCTTCATCAAGCGGCAGCTCACCCAGCGCTTTTCTGTCAATCTTCAGGTTACGGTTTAACGGCAAAGCATCGTGCCATACCACACGTGCTGGGATCATATAATCGGGTAGGTGTTGACTAAGACGCTGGCGAATTTCCGCAGAAGGAAGGGGTTCATCATTGGCAACCAAGTGTGCGACAAGCACATCCCCTTGCGAACTTTTTGACGCAACAACCGCCACCTGCCCAATTTCCGCAAATTTGGCTATGCTGCTTTCAATTTCACCCGTTTCAATTCGATAGCCGTTAACTTTTATCTGTAAATCAACCCGGCCTAGAATATCCACATCCCCATTGGGCAGATAACGACCGAGATCTCCTGTCCGGAAAAATCGTTTTCCGCTCTTAGGGTCAATGAGATAGCGTTCAGAAGTACGCGCTTCATCCCTCCAGTAGCCCAGCGTAATCCCTATGCCCGTGGCATAGATCTCCCCTGGTACCCAATCAGGGCATTCGAGTCCTTGTTCATTGCGGATGCTGCATTGATTATTGGAGTTTGGACGACCATAAGGGATCGACTCCCCCGTGCAATCCTGTGAGGAGATCGGGTGACAAATATTCCAAATAGTCGTTTCCGTCGGCCCCCCCAATGACCATAGGTCAATCTGAGGTTGCGTCGATATTATGGCGGCAGGCAAATCCGGTGGAATGCGATCGCCACTCATCATGATCAAACGCAGCGAGGAAGGCATGGTTTGCGTATGCTCATACATCATACGCACTATGGCAGGTACTGAGTTCCAGATAGTCACACCGGTTTCACGGCATAACGTTGCCCAGTGCTCAACATCAGCAGCTTTATCGGCTTCGGGAATCACTAAGGATGCGCCAGCAGATAACGCCCCAAACAGATCCCATACCGACAGGTCGAAGTTAAATGCACTGATAGCAAAAAACCGATCTTCCGGCGTCACCGTGAAGCGGCTCTGACAGTCAGCTATCAGGTTGATGACATTACGATGGGTAACCATGACCCCTTTAGGGTTACCTGTCGTACCCGAAGTATAAAGCACATAGGCAAGATCATCTGGACACGCAAGCGGATCAATCGACGGTAATTCTGCAGGGATCTGCGAGCAAGTTCGCAGATCGAATTGTGGTTGCTCAGTAACAACGTCGACATTGGTCAAGACCAGATTAACCTGACCATCTTTCAGCATAAAATCACGGCGCTCAGCTGGCAATCCGGCATCAATCGGTAAATATGCGGCTCCAGCAAGTACAATCGCCAATATGCCTACGATATGCTCGGGAGAACGCTCTGCAATCAAACCAACCAATTCGTTGTGCTTTACCCCTCGTGCTTTTAACCACTGTGCGGCGGTTGCTGCCCGGTTCAGCAATTCTCCATAGCTGATCTGACGCTGTAGCGTATGGATGGCAATGCTTTCTGGCTGCCGCAGGGCAACAGCGACAAAGGCGCTCCCTAACATATCCTCGGTACATGGCATTTGGGTATTGTTTGCCAATGCACGCTGGTGGCGCTGTTCGTCAGGTAGCAATTCGAATACCGATTGTTGCCAGTTTTCCGGTACGCAGAGCAGATGCAAGAGGAGTTGGAACCCGCTAACCAATACCGTCAGGAATCCAGAAGGGTAATAAGCGTCAACCCCATCCAAACGAATCACCAAAGCGCCCTTTTGCTCGAAGATAAAAGCGTCTAACAAAACCTGAGGGGTTTGGCTGATTGTAAATACTTCACGGCCGAAATATTCCAGGGAATCGCCATTGACGGCACCGACAGCCCCTAACGTACAGTTAAAAGTATAGGACATACGCGCGGCACTTAAGCCGCGCTTTCGCGCCAGCTCCTGCATAACGTCAATACCAGAAAAATAGCGGTGATCTATATCTTGATGCAGACGAGACTGCAGCTGTTTCGCACGTTCCAGGAACGAACTCTGATGGTCTAAAGAAATTTCGGCAAGCATGGGATCGGAGAAAGGTCCGATAGTGCTGAATGCCTGAGGATGTATCGGGCGGCGTTCGGAGATTGTGACGTTAAGGGTAAAGTGTTCCCCTGCGCCCCACACGTATAGCGTTTCAGCGTAAGCCGCCATCAACGCCACCGCCGGAGTCAGTTGATACACTAACATCAACTTCTGCAATTGCTGCCACTGTTGCGGGGCCAGCGTTACGAGGTGCTGGCAAAAACGTATCGCTCCGTTATGCGGCTTACTGGCTAATGGAAGCTCTGGAGCTTTTGGTAGTGTAGGGAGACGCTGTAGCCAATAATCGCGCGAGCGCTTATAAGCCGCATGCTCACGTTCCTTTTCTTTAACGCTGATATGCTGGGAAAAAGGCAGGTAGGTGACGGGTTCTAAAACCGTCTGGTAGTGCTGATACCAATGATGAAAAAATAAAAACATACTGATGCCATCAACGACCATACCATCATGATTGACGTAGAGCACCATACTGTCGTCAGACAAGATAGCGACATCAACCTGAAGTAATGATTCGCTCGGCGACAAAATCAGATGGGATTTCTCGGTACGCAGATTCTCGCGAACCTGCACCTGCTCCGATGTCGATAGGGTGCGCAGATCATGCCGTATGATGCTGGGAATATCATCGCTTTCATATTGTTCGCCATCACTGGTAATACGCAGGCGCAATGCGGAGTGTTCAGAAATAACCTGTTGTAGGGCCTGCTGCAGGCGCTCGATATCCCATACGCCTTCAATTTCATGAAAGACCTGATTGGCTATCTCACCGCCGTCAAACAGCGGCGAACGGCCACGATAGTAGGCTTGCTGCAAAGGGGTCAGCGGGAAACGCGCTGCTTGCCGCTGTAGATAATCGAGCAACATCGCCTTATGTTCTCTGATAGCGTCCACCAGTTGAGGAGAAATAGAACGCGTAGCTCCCTCTAACTTCAAATTACCTTCCAGGGCGCTGATCTTCAGGCCAGCAGCTTCAATATCCTTCAATAATTCCAACGCAGTCATGCCATTACTCCTTTTGCCAACTCGACACCGGATGGCTGCCGCTTCGCGATATGTTCCACAATATTACGTAAAGGTTGGTTAAGTAACGTTTCGAGTTGAATATCGACTTGGTGTTCATGGAGTAATTGATATTGCAACGTAACGGTCATCAATGATGTCGCTCCCAAATTTGCCAAAGCATGATTGGGATGGAATTGGGTATCCGGCATCAGCACACTGAGTTTTTCCTGTAACCAGTCCCAATGGGGGACTTCGGTCAAAGCATCAGAATCGGTAAAGAAGCAGGTATCATGTAAAGTGACTCGATTGCCAACGGCGACTAATTCAGCCTGTTCAGGCCAAGCGCTCGCCGTCTCATTGCCCAGAGCCGTTGCCAGCCGCGCAGCAAAACGAGGCATCAAAGGGGTGGCAATGTGAGAAAGCAACTGCGCCGCAGCCAGTTCCAATGCAAATGCGGTACGATATTCGTCCTTCCAGTTTTCAAGCCCGGACAAGCGTGCTTGGCTGCGAGAAAATT
The DNA here is from genome assembly GCF_028598775.1 of Xenorhabdus aichiensis. NCBI lineage: Bacteria > Pseudomonadati > Pseudomonadota > Gammaproteobacteria > Enterobacterales > Morganellaceae > Xenorhabdus > Xenorhabdus aichiensis. The sequence goes on along the minus strand of NZ_JAQRFO010000046.1, from coordinate 21,899 downwards.
CAATCGTTTCACGCACTAACATTTTGAGCTGTTGAGCGGCGCTACGCAGGGAGAAGCCATCTGCGTTCAGCGCATTCGTTACATTTTGCAAATAGCCGTTGAGTCGGGCCCAAAACGCCACGTGTTCTTTGATCCAGATGCCTGCGTCCGGTACATTACCCATGAAGTGACTCACCGCACGCTGCCCAAGATCCTGTAGCCAGCTTTGCCACTCATTAATCAGCGTATGACGCAGTTCAGTTTTATAGGCATCGACCTGAAAATTGGTTCTTTCCTGTTCTGGGCGAGTCAGGCATAGGTAATAGCGAACAGCATCCACACTTTCTGGGGTAAGAATTTCTTTTCCCCATACTGCATGACGTCGGCTAGTGGAGAATTTTTTACCATCTAGGAGATAAAATTCATTGTAGTGATAGTCAATATCGGGCTGCCAATTCGGATAGGCTAATCGGTAAAGTACTGGATACAGGATGCTGTGATAAAAACTGTTGTCATAACCAAAAAAATGGACAATTTTCCAGTTGTTATCAGGGTTATTTGCTTTCCAAGGCTGTTTCAGCTGTTTGCCAAGCTGTTCAATACCGTACAAAAAGCTGTAGCTCATTTCTGGCCATACCCATATGACCTGTCCTGCCCCCTCTGATTCAGCAGGTTCAATACCCCAATGGGAGGGATGAGAGACAGGAATGTCGACTGCAGGACGAGAAAATATCCTATTCGCCAGTTCGCGCATTCTCGCTGGTACTCTGCCAACCTTATGATGCTGCTTTACAATATTTTCGAACTGGTGTAGGGGTAGCATATAGCGACTAACGTGAGCTTCTTTAGGTGCCGTTTGGCTAATTTTCGACGTAGGCGATGCCAAATCAACCACTACGTTAGGTTCACCACATTCTTCGCAGATATTGCCGTTCGTCCCTGAGCCACAGCTAGGGCATTGGCCAGAAACGTCAACCTCATACAAATATTCACCACTGACAGCATCACAGAAGGCCGGCGAGTCTCTAAACGATACTTTACCGGAGCCAATCATGCGACTAAAGAAATCTCGAGCACCTTCAGCATATTCCGAAGCATTGTTGGTGACCGTATATTGAGTTATCTCAATATCCATCATATTAAGCGTTTGTAGAATTTCTTGTGAATAATGCGCCGCGATCTCTGCTGGCGTAACGCCTTCTCGTTCTGCCAATGCCACGACATAACTTTGATAATCATCAGACCCCGTCATATGCCAAGCAGGATTACCGATGAGCCGCTGATAGCGCACATAAACATCGGCAGCCAGATAAGGTCCTGATAAATGTCCCAAATGCAAATCACCATTAGGCGTTGGTGGAGTAGAGAAAACAAACTGCGGGCGTTTGGGATCTTGCCGTTCTCTGGAAGTTGCAGATCGCTTGGCACTGGCCGCATCTCGACGATATTGCAGGAAGAAGATGACGTCCTGATCGCCAGTGTTTTCTAATACATGAGATTCGAACGGCGAGAATTGTGCAACAGTACCGGCTTTAACCGGGTAGATATGGCTATCAACAATCAGCTGCCCCTGACCGCTGACAATAACAAACATTTCTGTCTCATCATGCTGATGGCTACTAGAGCGATTACCCGGTGTAACTCTTCCCCAGCCAGCAGGAATATCTAATCCATCAATGCTGCTGATATCAATATCGAACTGTTTCGACATTTCCGCATCGTCATAGTTGTGAATAATCATCTTACTGTTCTCTTAGGTGTTGGTTTGCGAAAGTAAAGCAATCACTTCGGAAGCAATGGCAGGGGCTAGCCGATAACCTGAACCATTTGCCCCACCGGCGTAAATCAATCCATCATCCAACTGGGTGATAATGGGTTCACGCGATGCACTGTAGGCATCACAGAAAACGCGTCCATCATGAATCTTTTTGGCCAGAGCCTGGGAATACCGGCTCAAGACATTCTTAGCAGTCTCAATGTCCTGACTCTGAAGGGCAGTGATATCTTTAGGTTTCACATCCCACTCTTGGCAGGTGTAGCTAAACAGCCAGTGATTACGACTATGGCAGGGCAGCAGGAAAGCATCGTCGTCATGGAAGATGCTCAGTGGGGCATTCGCCGCAGGAACTTGCGCAATATGCACCGCGACGATTTTTTTTATGCGTATCCCCAGATCAGCTATTCGGTCTCTCCAGGCAGGTTCGGCAAGCCAAGGCCCCGGTGCCAAAATGACTTTGCTTGCGATCACCTGTTCGCCGGAACTTAAACCTAACAGATAGCCATTGCCCTGACGCTGTAAGCTGTCAACGCTGACACCTTCATGGATATCGATTTGTAAACGCAATTCGTGCATAAACAGATTAACCAGCTTAAAAACATCGGCATAATGCCCACCTTTTCCCTGAAGGATCGCCAGTTTTTTTTGTCCAGAAAGCTCAATATCAGAATTTAATGAAGTAATAACGGGAGTAAACTCCGCTAAGGGCAGATAATTACTCAGTGTTTTATCCAAGTGGGCACTACGGGTAATCAACTCCATAGTTAAAGGGTATATAGGAGTGTTCCCTCCTATGAGCTCTTGATAATAATTGTGACTATAAAGCGACATTTTCTGGACTCGAGGATTAACCCCACGAGGAAAATGAACGCCTGCAGAATAAAATGAACTACCTGAACCTAAAATTCTTTTTTCAAAAATAGAGATTGATGCATTGGGTGTGTTTTTTATTATTTCACGAGCTATAACGATCCCAATAATACCACCACCGACAATAGCGATATCAGTTTTCATCATGATTTTAAATTCTTATATTAGATGCTACGTTAGCTTTAAAAGTTGTATAATTTATTGTCTTTTATTTTTTCATTCATAATTGAATTACTTTCTTCCGAAATTTTGACATTATTTTCCGGATACCAGTCAACAAATGAAGGTTGCTGCTGCTTAGGATACTCTCCGCATAGTCGCCCCATAATACGTTGGGCACGCCATGCATTTAAGCTGAGATTTAAATCGGGTAACCCGCGCTGACCCCTGACAGCATTCTGAACAAAGATATGATTTTTGGCAGGGCCATCCCAGACCACAGCATAATCCTCGTTTACGACAAATTCGTCTTTTTCATAATGAATACGATCTTTTAATGCCCCCAAAAAATTCTTCTCTGCAGGTCTGTAACCGGTAGCCCAAATGACTACATCAGCATTTACTTCTTCCGCATTATAGGCGTCAGTGTGCCGGAAACTCAGCCTCCAACGATTGTCCGTTGTAGCAACAATATCTGTAACAGAACGGCTGGTCATCAGATCAAACTTAATCTGATTTGGAGTGATAAAATACAAGTAATAAAGCTTTTGATAAATATCACGTAACGTTGATTCTGATATTCCGTCTGAGGTCAGAATATTTTCACTATTTGTTTTTTGACGCAAATGTAAGGGAAGCTTTCGAAAATAATCTGAATAACAAGGCATATAAAAGTCATTAGTGAAAGTTGAATCGTCGATTGGAAAGAAATTTCGACGCCGTGAAATCCAACTGACATGGCTCGGGCGCTCATTATCTGGTTTAGATAACAGATCGAGAAATGCTTCCGCTCCCGATTGTCCTCCGCCTACGACCACAACATGTTTTCCAGCAACATTTTTACTTTTTTTCATGTATTGACTGATGTGATATTGCGTTTCTCCCAGCTTAAGAGCAGCAAAATCAGGAATCCATGGTTTAGTTCCTACTCCAATTGCCAGATGATCGGAGGTTATCAGACGCTTATTAGTTTCGATTCTAAATACGCTATCAAATTCGATTTGTTGTACTTTTTCACCAAATACCACATTTTCATTTTTTTCCGCAGCCCAAGCCATATAATTCCGGAATTCTCGCCTCGGAATTTTATCAAACTGCGCATTAAGGAAATGATAGATTCGCCCTTTCTCATGCAAATAGGCTAGAAAAGTGAATTTATTCGTCGGGTCAGTCAAAGTGCTAAGATCTTTAAACAGTGACACTTGCAATGTTGCTCCTTCGATCATTTGCTCATCGTGCCAAGAAAAAGATGATTTTTGGTCTATAAAAATATTGCTGATTTCTGACTTATTATAAAGCAAAGCGGCCAAACTTAAATTTGCCGGTCCTGCACCAATACCTAATATATTATAATGTGATGATACTTCTTTTAGCGTTCGGTTCATTTTATATTCCTTATACACAAGGAGATACGCTTATTTTGTGGTTTCGTTTACTTCTACGGCGTGATGATTTACGCTTTTCTCTTGGGATTTTACATATTCTTTAGCGTACAAGGCGCAAACTATAGCTGCAAAGAATGAGCCTAACGAGATAACGGGCCATACACCGGAATCCAAATTTAAATAGAGCCAACCGCCAATCACAGGCCCAATAGCAATACCTAAACTAAACATAAAATGGAAACTACCTAAATAGTGAGCTTTAAAATTACTCGGGCCAGCGTTAGCCGGGAATGCAAAGAAAGCAGGGCCGGAAATAATTTCGCCTAATGACCAGATTAACGTACCAACAATCAGTGCTGCCGGCCCAATTGGAACTGCATAGAATGCAACACCAGCCCCAATCAGAGCAAAACCGAACGCCAGCATTTTACGTTTCTCGTAACTCTGGGTTATCTTAGTGATTAATAGTTCGAAACAGATCACTATAATTCCGTTTAGCGATATCGCTAAGGTATACCAGAATAAAGCGATACCTTTATCTTTCACATACATTGGCAATGTGGTGATGTACTGAACAAATACGGCAGAGTGGCAACAAGTCGCCAACAAAAATAGCACGAAGCGTTTATCGGCTAGCACCTGAAGATATCCTCCAGTCACTTGGTTCTGCTGGTTCGTATGTTCCGAGCTATTCACATCGTTGCTGCTTACCTTACCAGGCAAAGTCATCATAGCCAATAATGCATAAGTTCCTGCGATAATCGCCTCTCCCCAAAAGAGATAAGTAAAACTTTCACCGCCCCACTGATACAAGGCGTAACCGATAAGCGGTGCACCTGTGGCGCCAAGATTCAATCCCAAACGATAAATTGCAAAAATCATTGTTTGCCGTTCTGGCGGTGTTTGCTGAGACAACAGTGTCGATGAGGCTGGACGGAACAATTGGGCGCACAGACTTGCCAATGCGACTACGACCAGGATTGCAACAAAGCTATTCAGGTACAAAAGAGCCGCCGTCAATACAGCGGTTGTCCCCATACTGATCATGCTGGCGGTTCGCGGGCCGAATCGCTCACTGATACTGCCGCCAACTAGCGCACCAATGACGGCGCCAATGCCATAAACAGTCAGCGCAATAATCGTTTGCTGGTGGGAGTACCCCAGTGAAATAAGGAAAATCACGATGAATATCTGCAAAAAACCGGACAAGCGATTAATCATCACGCCTAGCAGAATAACCTTTGAAGAAAGCGGACTTTGGGAAAAAGTTTCCCACACACCCGGCGCAGTTGATTGATTAATCATAATATTCCTCAATCTCTAACGTAATTTTTAATTTAATTTCTGTTTCCAACTGATCCAACTCAGTGATACTTGTAGCATCAATAAAGAACGCAACGGCACGGTCGTCGGAAGATCGTAGAGGATAGAGTCTCTCTCCACGCTTTTTGTGCACGAAAATGGCGCGTAATGTTGGGGCGTCTTGTGGTGAACCTGCGGGAATATCCGGCCAGGTATTATTGTCATTAAGCCAAGTGACTTTGACACCCGGCCAGTCAATACGCACATCAATTAACATGCCAGGGCGGTGTTCCAGATAGACCTGACGGGCAAACCTTCTCGGTTCGGGATAATGAGCCGTTTCACCCAGCATGATTTTCAGTATCGTAGGCTCAAGCGGTTCACCGCAGGCGAGTTGGTATAACGGCAAAATGCCATCTCCAGGCGTACGCGCGGCGATCTCCATCAGGTAAGGTTTACCGTCACGGCCCACACGCCACTCGGAATGCGCTATTCCGTCAGCAAAAGCTAAATCTTCCAGCACATCGCGTGCAGCCCGAATCAGCATCGCGTTTATCGGTTCCTGGTTTGGTACCGTATGGGCTAATTCGACAAATGCGTCGCTATGCGTATCTGTCGTTACCTTATGCGTCACTGATGAGAACAGGACATGGCCATTTTGGCTTAGGGATTCTACGGAGTATTCTTGCCCATCGATTCTTTGCTCCAGCAATAGCGTTTCATAGGTAGGGTATTCCTGTAGTGCCTGGTGGGCCTGTCCTGCATTGCTTACGCTGATAACGCCTGAGGATGAATGCCGTGTCGCAGGCTTGATGATCATCGGATAAGGCATATCTTCAAATAAGGTGTCAGCACGTTTTTCTGGCGGTACCACCAACGATACTGGGCTATAGCGGTCGAGATAGAAGCGCTGTAGGTATTTGCTGCGGCACACGCGGGTCGCCCGCAGACCGGGAGAGCGGATATCCAAAGCATCCGCAAATATTCCTGTTGGTTCGACTAATGTCTCACCGACCGCAAATGCACCGATGATGTGATAGCGTTGACACCATTCCTGTAATGCGGCGATCACGCTGGGGTTGAAGGATGTCTCTCGATCCAAGGCCCCATCAACATAGGCAACATCCGAGATAAGTGAGACGAGACTTTGGCTATCAGCACGTGCCTTTTCAACATGCGGCCGATAAGAGACTGGGGTCACAATGAGAATAGCCAACCCACGCTTGTTAATTTCATTAAGATACATTGAGTTACGAAAAATTACCCAAAATGCACCTGTTAAGACGAAAGCCTGAGGTAATGATGTTCTAACGTTCATTCACGAGCCTCGGAAAGTGTTAAAGAATTAATTCAGGAATACGAGCATTCCCCGATGGTAAATAGCCTGTATGTTGCACTTGGCCAATTGCCTCGGGGTTATATCGTTGCATAGCATCGAGCATGCCACAGGTAATAGCCTGGGCCAGGCTAGCGCCCGGGCAGCGGTGACGACCATCGCTAAAGCTGAAGCTGGTAGCCTCTGCACGGTCTAAAATGAACTCTTGGGGATAAGTGTTGATTGCCGGATCTCGATTGGCCGCTGCAAACAACAGTAAGACCGTTTGTCCAGGTTCCACAACATGACCACAGTAAGCAAAGGCCTCTGTCGCAAAGCGGCGTGTGTTTTGAATGGACGCATCGAAGCGGGAAACTTCTTTGACAAACTCAGGGCATGCATCAGCTAACTGGATCTTGGGATAACGTTGCGCAGCTAACAGAGCGTTACCAATCAACCCGGCGGTCGCATCATAGGTTTGTGAAAGAAAACCGATGGCATTGGCGATCAGAGGCGCTCGCTGCGTCCATTCCTGCGACACAGCGGTTTGCAATAAGGCCGATAGCAACGTCCCCTGTCTTGCCTTCTCTATTTCTTTACCAAAGTATGCGAGCAGCTGCTCCGCAGCCTTGCTGGCACGCGCTTGTTGTTCTGCATTAGCGGTGGCAGGAATGCACAAAACAAATTCGGCGATCAGCGCAACGATATCCGGTACTTCTTCGGGAATAAAACCGCATAATGTAGCCACTACGCTTGCAGGTACGGAAAATAACCATGCGTTAAGTTCTGTTCCCTGCCGTAACTGCATCACAGCAAGTTCCATCGCGAGGCGACGAACCTGCTGCAAATCAGCCGACGATAGCGCTTGGATAATGACCGATTTAATCCGTTGTTGATATTCATTTTCCCGCATACGCACCAGTTGTCTGAATATTTCCCCTGCAGGCGTATCGACGATCCCCGATGGAATCGGTTGCGCACTTGGTCGCACCTGCATGTGCGGCGCAGCCAGCACCGCACGAACAGACGCAGCATCAGCAGCAACCCAAAGCTTTAATTCGCTGTCGAAATAAAAGGGACGCTCACGCGTAAGCTCAGCATAATAGGGATAAGGGTCATCAAGCTGGATGGCCCGAAGCGGATTCATAGCGGTTACTATCGTCATTGCAAATCTTCTCGATGTTGTACACGGTGGGCATCCAGTGTAGATGCAATATTCATAAGTAGCGTTTCAGAAGAGCCTTCATAGATACGCAATGGGCGAATTTGGCGATACAAACGCTCTAATTGACTTCCAGCAACTACGCCGGCAGCGCCCAGAATCTGTATTGCGTCGTCGACAATTTTACCAGCCTGTTCGGTGGCGAAATATTTTGCCACGGCGGAATATTTGGCAAATGTCCGGCCGTGGTCCAGATGCCAGGCGGCCTGAGCCGTTAGCAAAGATGAAGCGGAAAGCGCGATCTCCATTTTTGCCAACGCCGCTTTAACCATCTGCAGATCCAGCAAGCGCCCTTGATAGATTTTACGCTGCAAGGCGTGGCGCAAGGCGATATCAACGGCACGGCGGGAGAAACCAATGGCTGCCCCGCCGACAGTCATGCGGAAACGGTCCAAAATATCGAGTGCGATAATGAAGCCTTGTCCTGATTTACCCAGTATGTTTTCCATAGGTACGCGTACGTTGTCAAAACGCAGGTGTGCCCAAGAGCGTGGGGCAATAGCACCAAGAGTAGTATGGCTAACGCCGGGCAGAAAAGCATCGACAATGAAAGCGCTTAAGCCTAATGCGCCGGGACCCTCACCAGTTCGAGCTATCACAATCAGACAATCGGCAATATCACCTTGTGCAATCCAGGCTTTTTGGCCATTAAGCACGTAGCTATCTCCCTGACGTTTCGCACTCAATGTCACGGCAGCGACATCTGAACCAGCCTGTAACTCGGACAATGCGAATGCGGCAGCCCATTCACCTTCCGCTAGGCGAGGTAAATAATGCTGGCGCTGTTTTTCAGTGCCAAAACGCTGAATGACGCTTCCACTTAATGACTGTATTGAATAGGCGAAATCGAGTAGATCATCAAAATAAGCCAACGTCTGACGAAACAAACACAACGAGCGAGCATCCGAAGTGGGTGTAGCCTCCTGGCTAATAAGGTGGCGCAACCAACCTGCCTGACCAAGCAGTTTAAGCATGGCTCTGGCCTGTTGAGAACTGTTATATTTTGACAGTGAATTCAGCGTGGTTTGCTGTTGTTGACACCAGGCATCCAGGCGAGTGACATGCTCAACATGCTCCGGCTGATAAAGAGGTAATTTAAGTATCGCAATATCATGGCTAATTAATTGATTCACAAAATGATCCTTTATTTATTTTAACGATATATTTAGATCACTAATTCGCTGTAATTCTCACTGGGTACAGCATGGTTTTTGGTAAGATCGGTTTCTAAGAAGTAGGCAAATGAAGCATACCCGCGCCAAATACGCCGCCAACGATGTTGCAACTCTTCTTCGTCGAGCATTGCTCTTAGGTTCTCTAGATAAGCAATGATTAAATCAATGGATTGCCGAGAATGCCCGGCGGAAAAATTATCTATGGTGAGGTGCGCTTCTTCATAAATTGTGTCAAAACCATAATGTCGGAGTTTTTGAATTTCATGCATGCGCATTTCGCCTAACCCCAACATTTCTATTCCTAAGTTATAGCCCAGCAACTCTTCATAAAACGTATCGGGGAAAAGTGACATGCCGAGTTGATGTAAGGAAAAAGCATAGGTGTCTGGCAACTCGTCCTGTTGGCAGAACATTTTTTCCCGAATATGAGGAAGCTGAATGCCCATGCTATTAATAACGCGTAAAATCAATGTAATATGATTTTTTTTCACATCACCAAGCCCCATCTCATCGGCATAAATGGCTAGCATCATGCCATCTGAATCGCGATGATAACGAAGCGTTCCACCAAACTTATGCGCCCAGGCACCGTCGATCATGCTGCCTAACGCCATCAGTTTTTGATTGAAAATCACGCTTTCACGATCGGGAATTTGGGTTAGCCGCTTGTAGGGCTGAACTAATTTATCCCAATAGATTTCGTCAGTTCGCATCCGTAAAGCAGAAGGAGAAAAGTCAAAATAGCTGGCGTCGGTATAACGACCCTGACTCCCGATGGTGAATAAAATCTCAGCCTGTTGCAGAGTCTGTGATACCTGCGTTTTAATAGCCTCAAGATGGTTGGCAAAACGCTCGATATTCACCAGACGGAAGAAGAGTTCACGATCGTCAGGCAAAGCCGCCCTTTGCCAGTTAACCAGCGTATCCAAAGATTGACTGCGGCAATGAACACGCCAATGCGAAGCCCGTTCTGCGCCGGCTTCCATCTCGGATGTTAGCTCAATCTCGCTGTCGGTTTCGCGGGCGTTCTTTATCCAGCGAGCCATCGTTTCCGCTTCTTCCCGGCTAAAAATACCGAACATCGAACCGCCAAAGCGAATGGCCTTCTGGAAACTACATGTCCTGCTGCCATCTGAGCGTTGACGCAAATAAGGAGAGCGTCTGAAAGCCATCAAAAACACGGTGATATCGGGTGTGTCACCGTCAAACCAATCAGGTAGAGATTGTTGTTCCACTTTGATTCGCTGATGTTGTTTGCCAGCAAAAGGCATATGGCGTCTAATAATTTCAGCCATACGATCGTCCAAAGTGCGCAGCTCCAGCTGATTTTTCAGCTCCAGCAACATGGCGCTGTGATCTAACTCTAACGTCACGAAAGCCGAGATCGCTCGCAGTAGACGCTGAATGTCGGCCTCACCACTCGGCGAATTCTGGCACAGTGAAAGATAGGTATCGAGCAATGTTTCAAGCTGTTGCTCACTTATTAGCGCCGCCATCCCCAGCAAGGCATCATCAAAGCCGAGGGAATAATAAGCGTAGTGAAAGCCAATAATCTCAGGTAAATAACTAGCCGGCAGCCGCGAAATAGCAAGCCAGAATGTAGCCTGCCAAACCGTTAACTCCGTTGTGCGTAGGTTGGACAAGACACCTGAGGTATAAACCCCGGGGATATGGATGTCTAACTCGGCGAAACGGCGATAACGCCGCTGCTGCTGGCTATTATTTATTTCCCCATGACCCTTTAGCTGGAAATTATGACCACTAAGCTGGCAAACGATTAATGCTGGTTCCGTTGCTGGTTGCGAGACATAATCCAACCAGCATCCGGCCAACAATGACAATAATGCACGCTGTTGAAAAATTAGTTTACGTTCACTCGCCTCCAAAAGGTCAAATTGTTTGATACGCTGCTGCAAAGTCTCTTTGGCTTGTGTTAGATAGCTTTCCAACATTTGCATTGAATCCAAGGGTCGTTCTTTTTTGGTCACCGAGGAGTTAAGCAATGTTTCCAACAGTTGCAGGGCCAACAGTTGCTGATCTTCACTTTCCAAATCCTCAGCAAATAATAGATAGAAATCATTTACCGAGCCTGTTGCCAATCGTGTCTGCAGTTTGGTCTGTGCATCTGGCGAGAAATGAAATCTTCCCTGCGGTAACGAAGTTGTTCCGTCAATATTTAGAGACGTCATTTCTCGGTATCCATTTGTAATAACAATGAAGCCCTTGCTCCAGGAACGCTTGCCGCTAACTGGAATAATCCACCGTGCGGTAACTCCCCTTGTGCCTGAGCGTCGATTAAGTTAATTAGCGGATCTGCTGCAAAGCAGTGGCCAATACGCATAATATTATTGGTATACAGCTGCGATGCCTGATAACCAGCCTGCATCTCCTTCAAATTGCATATGGGGAGATAAACATTCGTATGAAATAGACGATTAACGTCAGATATTAAGATCTGAGCGTCATGGAATAAGGCCTGATTTACGGCTTTACTCAATTCAACAGAGAGACCTTGTGAGAGCTGTCCCAAATCCTGTTTTTCGGCATTAGCTATGATTGAAAAGCCAGGACGAGGATCACTATCGATACATACCAAACAACTTGCGGCGCCATCCGAGAACAACGCAAAATTTTCCATACGTTCTTCTTCATTCACTATGCAATCGCTGGTAACTACAAGAGCTTGTTTAGACTGACCAGAGGCTATGCGCGCTTGAGCTAGACGCAACCCCTTGATTAAATTTGTACACCGCCCGAGCGTAACGCCGATAATTTCCGTGTGTTCCAAATTCAGAGGGCAAGCAACCTCACGTAAAAGACTAATATGTTCATTCGGCCGATCGGGAAAGTACGTGCTGCAGAAGATTAGTGTATCGATGTCTTGATGATGAACGTTGGCTGACAACAGTGTTTTTTTGGCCGTAGCGACAGCCATTTCAGCGACAGAATGCGAGTTTTTATGCACAGTTCCCCATCCCCATAGAGTGGGCTCCGGTGCCATTGAGAAATTCGCCGCACGTTGTTGCCACTGTACAATTTCATGATATGGTAACACCTGTTCACCCAAAAGATACTGTGGTGCAATTAACTTCGCCTTTTGGTAATAATCGAAAGAATACATTAAATTTTATTCTCCGCTAGTAATGCACCAACGTCGAAATAGCCAATAGCATGGTCAAGGAAATTACAGCTACCCTGCTGTTGGAGTTCTTGCAAAGCCCTGACAAAGCCACCTAATGCAGCGCGTGATAGTGCCGACCCTAGACTTACACGAGTGACGCCTAAAGAGAATAATTCATCAACGGACAATCGATTCCCTGCCCCCAACAAAACATTCACAGGAGTATTTATTGCACGACACACGGCTAGGATAGACTCTGCGTCAGGCAAGGCTGGAGCATAGAGTACATCAGCTCCGGCTCTCTCATATGCCTTTAGTCTTGCGATGGTATCTTTCAGATCATGAACTCCATAAAGATAGTTTTCAGCGCGAGCAGTAAGTGTAAAGGGGAACGGTAACTGTTTTACCGTATCAACTGCGGCCTCAACTCGTGAAATGGATGTCGACAAGTCGTAAATCGGGAATTGCCGATTCCCTGAGTAGTCCTCGATAGAACCTCCTACTGCACCACATGCAGCAGCATCAAGAATAGTTTTCTTTATGTCATCAGGGTGCTCGCCAAACCCATCTTCCAGATCGATTGAAACAGGCAGTTCAGTTGCACTAACAATAAACTGTGCATTGTCTAATGTTTCCTGACGTGTCACCGCCATAGATCTATCCAATTTACCTAATGTAAAGGCCAAGCCAGCACTGGTCGTTCCCAGAGCCTTGAATCCTGCATTTTCCATCAATATTGCGGTTCCGCGATCCCAAGGATTTGGCATGATAAAAGAGGAACCCTTTGTATGCAGTCGTTTGAACGCCTCTCCCTTTTGAATTCTTCTATCCAATACATTATTTTCTTTTTTATTATTCGACATATCATTACACCAAGAAAAAAATTAGATAATCAACAATTGGTTTTCTTCATTATTATTGATTACCATTTCATTGATTGATTTTATTATTTCAAGTCTATTTTTATTTAAATAAAAATGGTCACCATCAGCAACTTGACATCCTTTAAATTCGTGCGTTAATAATTGCCATTCCATTATAGCTTCTTGTGAAACATGTGGGTCATCCTTCCCAACAATTCCCCAAATAGGCGTTTTTATTTTCTCAGTTTCTTGATATCTGTATTTAGCTATCAGGTGGAAATCTTTCTTTAATCTAGCTGAGACAATTTCAGCAGAGAATTGACTATCAAGTATTTTTTCATCAATTCCATTAAAGAAATGCATTTCACTGGCAAATTTTTCATCACTCATTTTTGACATTGCTAGAACCCTCTCCGAGGGAACATTCTGCGGAGAAGCACTTGCTGAAACAATAAGTCCCTTGGCATGGTTCTTTAGTTTTCTCGCTACTTCATAGGCAACAATGGCTCCCATGCTATGTCCAAAGAAGTAGAAATCATCAGCCGCAACTTTATCAATTTCAGCTGCAAGCTCTGTTGTTAGAATATCAATGCTGTATGGGGATGGTTCTTTGTATCTGCGCCATGAACCTGGTATACAAACTGCTTTTATACAGATATTTTTTGGCAGTTCCTGTTGCCAGGACAGATATGACTCTGCATTGCCTCCTGCATGCGGAAAACAATAAATTATTTTGTCGGGCAATTTTTCTTGATGAGTAGAATAAAACCAAGGAAGATGACCTTGGGTAGTCGCAGTTGTTTCTTGTTTCCATGCACTATCTATCATATATCATTCTCTTATGATTATTTTAAATTAACCACCAATTTAAAACTGGTGGAATTTATCCTAATGAGCGTTAATATAAATCAGTGTATGTAACTATATGTTAATAAAACATGATTATCGTTAAATAAAATGAGGAGTTAATCAATAAATATTTAACAAAATGGAGGCGTATATCACAATAAAATTTAACTTAAGTGACTTGCATTCACATAATAAGTGCAACCTACAGGTTCTGTCGCATTAAAGGGAGCTCAGGTAATATGTGCCCTTTTGCAGAGTGAGCCGTGTCTTTAATTCGAAAAACCTTCAAACGTTTACATTATCCCGTTGATATCATCGCTCAGTGTGTCCGCGGGTACCTATCTTATGCGCTAAGCCTGCGCAATCTCGAAGAGATGATGACTGAGCGCGGTATTGAGGTCGACCATTCCACTCTGTATCGCGGGGTTATCCGGCTTACCCCATTGCTGGGTCAAGCTTTTCGTCGACATAAACGTCCTGTGGGTCGTCGCTGGCGCATGGACGAAACCTCTATCAAAATCAAAGGGCAATGGCGTTACCTCTACCGTGCGGTCGACTCGGATGGGAATACTGTCGACTTTCTGTTGACGGTTCATCGGGATAAGCCAGCCGCGTTGCGTTTTTTCAAAAAGGCGATGCGTCAGCACGGACAACCTGAGGGGGTGACCCTGGATAAGAGTGGCGCCAACAAAGCCGCGCTAGACAAGTTAAATCAGGGAAAACCGAAGGATAACGACATCATTATCCGACAGAATAAGTCCCTGAATAATCTGATTGAACAGGATCACCGCAACGTCAAACGGCGAACACGTCCTATGCTGGGGTTCAAAAACTTCAAACGAGCCCGGACCGTGTTGGCAGGGATTGAATGGGTCTGTATGTTGCGCAAAGGACAATACCGACAAAAAGAAGGGGGTCCGATTTCACCCGCGGCATTTTTCTATCAATTAGCTGAGTAAAAATCAATCACCTCATCTTCATTCATACTTTCTTTGTTAATGCGACAGAACCCTTAATTGTCATAATTCCCTCGATCACTTTGATTTTGTTTCTTGCATACATTATTATTGGTGTGTTAATTATTCACACAAGGGTGTCATTATGTCACGTACTACCAGTAGAGCATAAAAATCTGTGGGGCATTTATGCGGCAACCGATTCTGTCCAACAATGCTCCGTTTCGTCACCTAATTTTATGCCCGGATACCAGTGCCCAAATTGGGTTTTCAAATCATCATTCAGTACGGCTGTGCGTGTCTGGATTAAATAATGCGCACCTTGCTGACTCCATTGCATCTGCTGCTTTTTCACCATCCGTTTAGCGATGACTTCATTGATTGTCGATTCAACAAATGAAGAGGAAATGGGTTCACCATATCGGTACATTTCACCGTAATTCGGGATCATCATGCTGTTATTTTTAATATAGGTGTACATTTCATCGAAATGTTTTGACAATGATTTCTTATTTTCATAATGCGAGATGTCCTCATCACACATCGCAGCACAATCATCCAAGTGTTCTAATGCCTT
This sequence comes from Xenorhabdus aichiensis, assembly GCF_028598775.1. Lineage (NCBI taxonomy): Bacteria > Pseudomonadati > Pseudomonadota > Gammaproteobacteria > Enterobacterales > Morganellaceae > Xenorhabdus > Xenorhabdus aichiensis. The sequence goes on along the minus strand of NZ_JAQRFO010000046.1, from coordinate 6,349 downwards.
AATCACATTTCCATGCCAAATATACCATTTTGTACGGGTTAACGAGTCCAATAATTCTGCACCGAGTTCCGGGGCGTTTTTCGATACCCCTTTGGCATATTGTTTTAATACGGTCAGGCGCATCGTGATATGAAACCAGTCGAGCACGTGTTGGGATTCGGGGTATAAGTTAAATTGCAGATCCCTGAGGTTATCAGCGCCATCTGATAAGAAAGTAATTTGTTGATTAGCCTGCATTCCCTGTAAAGATAACTGGGCAATGAGTTTTCTTCGGGGATGATTTTCCAGACATTGCACAAAACCAAAACGTTTGGTCGGAACATTAGCTGCGAATGATTTTCCGGCGATGACTTCTAAATGATGTTTTCTGTCGTCCCGATTTCTGACGTAGCCTCCATCAATGCCCACCGTCATCGGTTTTCCCGGTTTAGGTAAGTTTTCCCATTCTCTGGGATCTCCGAGGAGAAAATCAGGTAACCCCTCTAATTCGGCCTCTTGTCTCTTGGCTGTCTGGCAAAGATGATTTCTGACGGTGGCGGCATTAACGTGTTCTCCCACTGGAAGAATATCTTTGAGCAGATTAGCGGTCAATCCATAAGACATCAGTGAAGCCCACCGAGTTTCTATATACCTGAGTTCCGGGTGAGTATGCGTATCACACCAGTGATTGAGCAAGCTAACGGTTTGGGTTAAATGTTTCTCACAAGCGCACCGGTAAACCCGAAATCCCTCCACGGGAATAATGCCAAACAAGGTACGGTATTGAATGGTCTGTTTGCCTTTTATCCGCCGGTTTCGTTGACAATGAGGACAAGCACGATGTTCATTCAGGTATTCAGCCGCCTGTTTTTGGATCACCGATTGCTGGATAGCATTCAAAAGCAATTTGGATTCAGACAAGGAAAGCCCAATATCATTGGGGGAATCCTTCTGTTTTTCTATCGTGAATAGTGTCTCAGTATGACTGTGACCTGATTTATCGGCCACCACTATTTGGATCGTGAATTGCATGATGCTGTCCTCCCGGGGTGGTTCTGTCGCATTAACGGAACTTCAGGTAAACTTCCCGGTTTTTGCGCGAGTTCCAAACGATGCCCCTGAGCCGAAACGCCTTTAAACGTCTCCATTATCCCGTCGATATCATTGCTCAATGTGTCCGTGGGTATTTGGCCTACGCCCTGAGTTTGCGTAACTTAGAGGAAATGATGGCTGAACGGGGGATTGCCGTTGATCATTCTACCCTTTCCCGTTGGGTTCATCGTCGGGTTCCGTTGCTTGTGAAACGTTATCGGCGGTGCAGGCCTGATGTTGGGCATCGCTGGCGAATGGATGAAACCGATATCAAAATCAAAGGCCAATGGAAATATTTGTATCGAGCTGTGGACTCAGACGGCAAGACAGTGGATTTTTTGTTGACGGCTCGTCGGGATAAGTCGTCGGCCTTGCGTTTCTTCAAAAAGGCGATGCGTCAGCATGGCCAACCGGACGTGGTGACAATGGATAAAAGCGGTGCCAATAAAGCCGCAGTGGATGAATTAAATCAAGGAAAGCCAAAAGAGGAAGCCATTGTTATCCGGCAAAACAAATACCTCAATAATCTGATTGAACAGGATCACCGCAACATCAAACGGCGAATACATCCCATGCTGGGATTTAAACATTTCCGGCGATTTCAAACGTTATTGAGCGGTATTGAATTGGTCAGTATGTTACGTAAAGGACAATATCCGCAAGAACCAGAGTGTTTTCTTTCACCCGCCGACTTTTTCTATCAATTGGCTGCATAAAAAACAATTACATCATTTTCTCTTGCTAGCGCTCTGTTAATGCGACAGAACCCCTGAGGTCGTGACCCTTGATAAAAGTGGCGCGAATACCACTGCACTGGCGACGCTCAACGCCGATAGACCCAAAGAGGAAACCATCCCTGTCCGACAGAGTAAATACCTGAACAACTGAGTGGAGCAAGATCACCGCAATATCAAACGTCGGATACGGCCGATGTTAGGCTTTAAATCGTTTCGCCGGGCCCAAACGATTTTAGCGGGGATAGAGCGCGTTTCGATGCTGCGTAAAGGGCAATACTCACAATCAGAAGATAAGACATTGTCACCGGCAGAGATGTTTTATCGATTGACTGAATAAAGAGTAACCCACTCCACATTGACTCAGATTTTCTCTGTTAATGCGACAGAACCCATGGAATGAATTTGAGTAACCTGCATACTCTTTGGTTGTATTAAATTTGTACATAAAAATACTCAAGCCGGACTCATGTCCGGTTATCCTCTTTGTTTTTTCAAACAGCAGCTTTGTTAGCGGTACTCATCCATCCCAGTACCGTTTTCTGATGTTTATTCAAACAATATCATGTTGTTGAATATTTCTAACTTTCCCAAACTGAGTTTATTTTCAAATATTTTTGATATTAGTCACAGAAAAAATAGTTTTAATTAGTTATTAATTATCTGCATTTTTAAGAACGAATAGGTAGATAAGATGGGTAATTTTATAAGTAGAAAATTTCGGCAAGGTCAACAGTTACGCTTATTTCCACGGTCATTGAGGCGTGATGAAGGATGCATTGAAGAGCATGATGAGGAAGTGTGCGCTAGGGATCAATGGGTATCTAATCGGATACACCGTCATTGCGAATATGCACCAGAAAACGCGCTGACAAACCTCCATAAAACGTACGCAGATAGAGGGAAAATAATTAATTATAATTGCTTGGACGCATTTAATACTAAACGCGATCCTGTAGGTAAAGGGCGCAGACTTGCTATGCAGCAACCCCATGCTCAATTGGATGAAATCTATATCCTTGAGCGCACGCACTGCCAATTACAAGGAGATGGTGACGCTCATTATTTTATGAAAAGTATAGAACCAATAACGCTACATGTCCCAGATGGTCATTATCTATACGTTATTTACACCGATATGCCTCTGACAGTTATATGTGGTCTTTATGATCCTAATCGGATTCCTACTATAGGTCATACGTCATTAATAAAAGGCAGGATTCGATTGTATGGCAAGAATAAAAATATTTCTCAGCTAGATGATAAAGATATTGACTATGCAAAATACCCTGTATTGTTGGCAGGAGAGCTATTTTTCGATGATGGTCGATTGACTATGTGGAATAATCGGAGTGGTCATTATTTTCCTAAAGGGGATAAGGTTGTCTTAAACGCCACTAATTGCATATTGCCCCAAAAGTTATTTAGACAAGTCTGGGGATAAAGTCGGCCGTATTCCTTAATGGTAGATTAGTGTTGCTAATGAAATTCTTTATCACATGAGAATGTGAATTCCGTGGCGCGATCTGCCTTCCAAATCAGATTTTGGGATTGCTGATAAACGATATAATAGTCAGCGTTTGAAGAATGTTATTGAAAAACAAAAGCCGCTTCCGGTGATCCCTTATCATAGAAATAGCGAAGTGAAAGTTCAGCGTTATCTCGTTGCTTTTTATTTTTGGTTATGGTAAAAGTATTCCAATTATTAAGTCTACTTATATGAGGGTTCGTAGTATATCACATAGTAGGGGTTTTCTGACCATCAATGGCATTCGGTTAAATCCTTATCGGCGCATCAAAAGAATTCCATCGTGTTCTGGGTTTCATCCATTTCCGTGGGTAGTGCCTCTCTGGGGTTCTGTCGCATTAACAGAGAAAGTACGAGTGAAGATGAGGTGATTGATTTTTACTCAGCTAATTGATAGAAAAAGGCTGCCGGTGAAATCGGACCCCCTTCTTTTTGTCGGTATTGTCCTTTGCGCAACATACAGACTAATTCAATCCCTGCCAACACGGTCTGGGCTCGTCTGAAATTTTTGAATCCCAGCATAGGATGTGTCCGCCGTTTGACGTGGCGGTGATCCTGTTCAATCAGATTATTAAGAGACTTATTCTGCCGGATAATGATGTCGTTATCCTTTGTTTTTTCCTTGTTTAACTCGTCCACTGCGGCTTTATTGGCGCCACTTTTATCCATCGTCACTCCGTCGGGTTGTCCATGCTGGCGTATGGCTTTCTTAAAGAAACGCAAGGCGGCTTCCTTATCCCGATGGGCGGTCAACAAAAAATCAACCGTATTGCCGTCTGAATCCACCGCCCGGTAAAGGTAACGCCATTGCCCTTTGATTTTGATATCAGTTTCATCCCTTCGCCACCGACGCCCAACGGCGGGCTTGCTCCGCCGATAACGTTTGACCCTCAACGGGATCAGGCGATGAACCCAGCGAGAGAGCGTGGAATGATCGACGGTTATCCCCCGCTCAACAAGCATTTCCTCGAGATTACGCAAGCTCAGGGCATAGGCCAGATACCAACGAACACACTGGGCGATAATATCAACAGGGTAGTGCAGACGTTTGAACGCTTTTCGGATCAGGGGCATCGCTCTGGACTCGCTCAAAAACAGGGGAGCTTACCTGATGATCGCTTAATGCGACAGAACCCGTTTTGGCTCTAAGGGCGGAAATGGACAGCCGGCATTCACAGCTCCCGTTTTTCGCCACGTAATCTAACGAGTCGTAATAGGTCAGCACGAAATAACGGAAGTCGTTATCGTCTATCTGATAATTCGAACCGTAATAACGGGCATGAAGGGTTTCACCAAAACGGTAGAAGATGGTTACCCCCAAGATCTGCTCACCGCGTTTGGCTACAGCAGCCACCGCAGTGTTGATGACTGAGGATTTTTTTTGTCCATCAAATATTCGCTGCATCCAGTCAATACCTTGATGGCTACCGTATTTTCCCCGGTTATTAGTAATAAGTTCTGCCGCCGCCTCCAGTAGATAATCGTCCAGTCGGCACCATTCCACTCGGTTCCCTAAGCGGGAAAAGGCGGCCAGTTCCGCGTTGGTTCTTACCCTGTGGTGGGAGCACAATTGTTGTAATTGCGAATCAAGCCCCCCGGCCGGTACCGATAGGGTCGCTTCCGCTGAATGCATCAATACCCGAGCATGGGGATAGTAACGGGCAACCTCGAGGGCCTGATGCAGCGGCATAAAAGGCATAATCGTTGCGTAATATCCACGGGTCCCGGCCAACTGGGCAAGCATTTCAGCCATGGCCGACAATGTTTCACCCCGGCGGCCCCCCTGCACGCAGGGGATTTCATTGTGCGTGGAACGGCGGGCCCCGCCCCACAAGAAGGGGGGTTGCCAAGGACCGTCCAATCCGGGGAAGTAGTCTGGCAGATAGAACAGCCCGGACTGATCTTCGCCACCCCAGAGTGCGCAACCGCCTAACAATCCCGCATTGCCGTACAGAGTAAAAACGTCTCCCTTGCCCAAGGCGTAATCCAGCCCACCTAACCAGCCGTGACGGTTCTGTTGCAATAAGCAAAGCCTTGGTAATATCTCACTTATTTGTTGATAAAGGTGTCGTCAATGTCGTTGATACGAAAAGCCTTCAAACGGTTACATTACCCCGTTGATATCATTGCCCAGTGTGTCCGTTGGTACTTGGCCTATGCCCTAAGTCTACGCAATCTCGAAGAGAGGATGACCGAGCGAGGAGTACGTGTTCATTCTACCTTATCCCGTTGGGTTATCAGGCTCACACCATTACTGGGTAAGGCCTTTCGTCGACATAAACGTCCCGTGGCTCGTCGCTGGTGTATGGATGAAACCTATATCAAAATCAAAGGTCAGTGGAAATACCTGTATCGGGCGGTTGATACCTCCGGTCAAACTATTGATTTTTTATTGACCGCCAACCGAGATACCGCTGCCGCTTTGCGTTTTTTCCGTAAAGCCCTACGCCACCACGGGGAGCCTGACATCATCACCCTTGATAAGAGTGGGGCCAACACCGCAGCCATCGCCTTGCTGAATACCGATAAATCAAAGGAAAAAACTATCAAAATCCGCCAGAATAAGTACCTCAATAAGATCATCGAAACATTAAACGTCGGATACGGCCGATATTAGGCTTTAAATCATTTCGCCGGGCCCAAACGATTTTAGCGGGGATAGAGCTCGTTTCGATGCTGCGTAAAGGGCAATACTCACAACCTGAAGATAAGATATTGTCACCGGCAGCGATGTTTTATCGATTGGCTGAATAAAGAGTAACGAACTCCACATTGACTTAGACTTTCTCTGTTAATGCAACAGAACCACATTAAGCCACTACGCAGGTAAACGTAAAGTGCTTAATATCTTCCCAAGCATTGATACCGGTGTTTGTGCCACATCTGTCCGTAAATTCAACCAACTTGCCAGCGAATTGGATAATACTGTTGTATTGTGCGTTTCAGCCGATTTGCCTTTTGCTCAGTCTCGTTTTTGTGGCTCTGAAGGCCTGTCCAATGTTGTCACCCTTTCTAC
>NZ_JAQRFO010000045.1:0-34380 GCF_028598775.1 Xenorhabdus aichiensis | reverse complement strand
GAAAGATGCCTACTATAGCAACTGACCGCCTTTTTCAGAAATTGCACTTATTAGTCGAATCCAAGATTTATAAAAAATCTCACCCGTATCAATCAACGCTATTGGATGTATTTATAGTGTTTGGTGTCTGGCTGAAAATCAGCAGATTTTTCTCAATGAGAAACAAAGATACGTTTTAGTTTCAGTATCGTGATACCGATATTCATTAAAGTTGAGTAGGAGCTGAGTGATGAGCATATATGGTTATGGAGAAAGGGGCGAACCTGCTCATTCTTATCCGGAGCAGGGAAGTGATTCTCAGAATGGGGATTATGCCGCTGTGGCAGATAAGAAACCCAGACAATTTCATGCAGACATCCCGCAAAACAGCAGTCAGCCTATTATCATCCACCACCACTACTATCACCATAATGGTGATGTGCATCATCATTACCACGGCAGCGAACAAATGCCAGAATTTGATATGCCTGTGTCTGACCGTTGTCAAAAGCAGATGCTGCAAGTTGAACTGGATGTATTAAGCCAGAATAATCACATTGCAGAGTGCAACCGCCGGTACTTTACCCTCCACCATATTTTGGCGCTGAATCTGATATCTAGCCCAGGCTCAGGTAAAACAACACTACTGATGGCCACACTGAATAGATTACGGAATAAAGTTGCCTGTGCTGCTATTGAGGGGGATCAGCAGACGAGCCATGATGCTGACCGTATTCGAGCTGTGGGAATTCAGGCCGTCCAGGTAAATACAGGGAAGGGATGTTACCTTGATGCCGAAATGGTTCGTGAAGCTACCCGGCAATTGAAGCCGGCCGAACACAGTTTATTATTTATTGAGAATGTCGGGAATTTAGTATGCCCAGCCAGTTTTGATCTTGGCGAGCAGCATAAAATTGTTATGTTGTCTGTCACTGAAGGAGAAGATAAGCCGTTAAAATATCCGATGATGTTTGCTGAAGCTGAATTGATGATCATCAACAAGGTCGATCTCCTGCCTTATCTCAATATTGAATTGGAGGCCTGTATTCAAGCCGCCCGCTGCATTAACCCCGATATCGACGTGATTGCACTGTCTGCGTCCACAGGAGAAGGGATTGACCAATGGTTATCGTGGCTGGAAGCTCGCTTGTCTGCTTGATTCCGTTTCATCAGAAAATGCAGGTTGGCTGGGAAATGGGCGCTGAGAGCATTGATATTTCAGCGCCAGTGGCGTTATTGCCATAAGATTGCATTAACAAGTAAAAAAGCGTTATTTCTTTACCAAACTCAGTTCAAGCAACATTATTGCTGCTGCAAGGTGAGGAGTAATATCTGTTTCTGGCAGAGGTGGCATGATTCCCAGAGCCATTTGTCTGAGTGGTTCTGCAATGACCATTGAAAGGACTAATTCACTGATAATATTATAATTCAATTTTCTCAGTAACCCTTTTTGATATTGGCGCTCCAGCCAATTGGCCAAAATTATTTTGTCTCTTTCAAAAACACTTTTTTGATATTTTTCTAGTAGCACTTCCCGAAAAGGGAAATTAGATTGCAGTAATTTGAATAACCCCACGGCATCTGTAGACAGTAATTTCTGAGCTATTTCTCTCAAATGTTTTTCTAATAATTTCATTGCCTGTTTAAAACTACTGGCATCTTTCTCAAAAGTAGGGGTACAGCTATCTGTCCAGCGCAGTACAATTTGCTCAAGCAAGTCTTCTCGATTTTTGACAAAACGATAGAGTGTTTTTTTTGCAATACCGGCTTTTTGGGCAACCACATCCATCGTGGTCGTACTATAGCCTTGGGTAAAAAGGAGAGAAAGAGTGACCTCATGAATTTTCTGGCGTATTTCTTGTTCAGGAATTGTGGGGCGACCTCGTGGGCGTGGGTATTTTTTTTCCATTTTAGCACCTTATGAGTTGTTAATATTTGTACTTTATTGGCGTGATCCTATTAAAAACAAACATTACTCATTTACATAAAAATGAACTTAAATCAAATTTCACCAGTTACAGGACTTACAGCCAGTTGTCAATGATATCAAAGATGATTACTACGGAATCTATCGTAATTAGCAATGAGAAAATAGATTTATTAATGATAGAGCTTACTTTTTATTACTTTCTTTATTATTTCTAACTTACTGTTTTTAGTAACTTATTATCATAATTAATGCTACTTGGTGATTGAATTCATACCTGCTATGTGATTTCCTTCACAGGATGGCATTTTTTGTTAATTTTTGTTAGCAAAACGTTATTTTGGATCTTAGTATCGTTGTTGCTTGTTACAAATTTAACCTGCGAGTAACAAGAATGTGTAAAACCCTGCCCACCTAAATGGTTTCTTTCAGAGAAAGTATTTCTTAGAAAGTGTATTTATTGGTAGTGGCTAAATAAATAACAATATTAATGAGGATTATGATAATGATAAAACACAACGCAATAGCAATGGCAATTCCGGCTCTCCTCATCGCTGGCACAGTAAATGCCGCTGAAATTTATAATAAAGACGGTAATAAAATTGATTTATATGGCAAGGCAGATGTTCAGCACTATTTTGCCAAATCAGGGAATAAAAAGAATGGTGATAATTCTGTCGCTCGTCTGGGGATCAAAGGAGAAACCCAGATTACGGATCAGTTGACGGGGTTCGGGCGTTGGGAATACAACATGGGCGCAAGCGGGTCTGAAACCGAAGGTGCTAAGAATAACAGAACACGTCTGGCTTTCGCCGGGTTGAAATTCGGCAAGTACGGCTCACTGGATTATGGGCGTAACTATGGTGTGGTGTATGACACCAACGCATGGACGGATGAATTGCCATTCTTTGGTGGTGACTCCATAGCTGCGACCGATAATTTCTGGATGGGGCGTTCGACAGGGTTATTAACGTACCGTAATACTGACTTTTTCGGATTGGTGGACGGGCTTAAGTTTGCCCTGCAATATCAGACTAAAAATGACAGCAGCACCATTAATGGCCGTGATGATATTTTGAGACAAAATGGTGATGGTTTTGGTCTTTCCAGCTCATATGATTTCGGTAATGGTATCAGTGTGGCTGCATCATATGGCAACTCTAACCGAACTTCCGCACAAAAAAATGGGACTGACCAAACGAAGGTTGTCGCCAAAGGGAGCAATACTGAAGCATGGCTGATGTCTGTGAAATATGACAAAAACAATGTTTACCTGGCAGCTATGTATGGTGAAGGCCGTAATTTAACCCGATTTGGTAAACTCGATAATTATGTTTTGTTCGCAAATAAAACTCAGAACATCGAACTGACCGCTCAGTATCAGTTTGATTTTGGTCTGCGTCCATCAATAGGTTATGTTTATTCTAAAGGCAAAGATTTGGGTGGAGACAGTGAGACTAACGTGCTGGCTGCTAAAAATTCTGAAGATTTAGTGAATTACGTCTCTGTCGGTGCTTACTATAATTTCAACAAAAATATGGGCACTTATGCTGAATATAAGATCAACTTGATGAAAGACAATGACTTCACCAAAAAAGTGAACATCAATACGGATAATGTTCTGGGGGTTGGTTTAGTTTATCGGTTCTGATTTTATCAGCCAGATTTAATCTCTGGCTGCATGATTATCATTTTGTTATTTCCCGTATTCACTGATTATGTGAATACGGGAAAACAGAAAAAATTACCTTTCTGCTTCACCGCCTAACGCATCAATGGTGTTTTTGATAAGCGCACTTAATTCGCCCGTCATTAAGATAAAATCCGCGTCGAATCGTTGAGCAACATCTTCACGGTCGATATCGTCATTTTGATCACGCAGTGTTTCGCTGAATTTGATGCGTTTGAAAGAACCATCATCTGACAGCATGAATTGGATACGTTCTTCCCAATCCAATGCCAGTTTAGTGACGAATTTGCCAGATTCAATATGTGTCGCAATTTCGTCAGACACCAATGCCTGTTTTTTACAGCGGATCACGCCACCTTCTTCCAGAATCGCTTTTAACTCAGCTTCATCCATCAAAGCATAACCGGCGGGCAAATCGCCTGAACGTACCCACTCGGTTAAGGTCAATTCAATAGGATCGGTGAATGTCAGCGGAACGACGGGCAGTGATCCCAGCGTTTTTCTCAGTAATGCCAGATTATCTTCAGCGCGCTTTGCACTGGCTGCGTCAACAATGATCAGATTGTTGACGGTATCTATCCAGATGTACGTCTGATTGAAACGGCTGAACGCCCTTGGCAGCAGCGTGTGGATCACTTCATCTTTCAGTGAGTCTTTCTCTGTTTTTTTCAGTTTACGGTGCTGCTCACCTTCCAGACGGGCAATTTTGGCCTGTAGTTCCTGTTTTATCACCGGAGAAGGCAGCATTTTTTCTTCTTTGCGCGCACAGATGAGGATCTGATTACCGGTGGCATGAGTTAGCGCTTCACCGTGAGCGCCCATCGGAGGAACCCAGCCTGTCTTCATCATATCTTGACTACCGCATGGGGTGAACGCCAATGAGCTTAACTGTTTTTCCAGTTCATCCGCAGAAAGTGATATTTCTCGGTTTAAACGGTAAATCATTAAATTTTTGAACCATAACATGCAGCTACCCCATATTTTTGCGCATCGTGACAAAGAACATCTTAAAACGTAAGGGGGCATAATAACGAATCATGTGACGAAGCCCTAGAACTTCATCAATTTCAGAGCATAAAGAGTGGCTATAACGCTTGATTGTCAGTGCGGCTCAGGCAATGATTATGCAGTAACATAATTTAATCAGCTCTAAATAACGATAGAAAACAATAGAAAAAGGTAAGCTATGCGTATAGGTATTGATCTCGGTGGAACCAAGATTGAAGTGATCGCATTGGGCGATCAGGGTGAGGAATTGTTTCGCAAACGGGTGGATACGCCCCGCAACGATTATCAGCAAACACTGGCAGCGATTGCCGGGCTGATTGCCGATGCTGAACAGGCAACCGGCCAGCGGGGAACGGTGGGTATTGGCATCCCTGGAGCTATTTCTCCTTTTACCGGAAAAGTAAAAAATGCTAATTCAGTCTGGATGAATGGGCAGATCCTGGATAAGGATCTTTCTGCCTTGCTGGGACGTGAAGTGCGGGTCGCCAACGATGCAAATTGTCTGGCAGTGTCGGAAGCGACTGATGGAGCCGCAGCGGGTAAGCCAATGGTGTTTGCTGTCATTATTGGAACGGGCTGTGGTTCAGGCATTGCCTTTGATGGCAAGATACATGCGGGGGGAAATGGTCTGGCAGGGGAATGGGGACATAACCCGTTACCGTGGATGGACGAGGAAGATCGGGCATATCAAGAAGAAGTCCGTTGTTTCTGTGGTAAACCGGGTTGTACCGAAATGTTTGTGTCGGGAACGGGATTCATGACGGATTACTTCCGCTTAAGTGGAGTTCGTAAGAAAGGTCATGAAATCATGGAAGCGCTGGTGCAGGGGGATGAGATAGCTGAATTGGCTATACGCCGTTATGAAAGACGTCTGGCACGGGCGTTGGCACAAGTCATTAATTTACTTGATCCTGATGTCATTGTGCTGGGAGGTGGCATGAGTAACGTCGATCGCCTTTACCAGACCTTACCAGATTTAGTTCAAGAGTGGGTTTTTGGTGGGGAGTGTGCAACGCCGATCAAAAAAGCACTGCATGGTGACTCCAGTGGGGTACGAGGCGCGGCTTGGCTGTGGCCTCATAAATAACTACGTACTCCGGTAATTAACACAGATAGCGGCATGAATTAAACATGTCGCTATCAATATCAGGTCATATATCCCCTTCATCAATCCACTGTGCTTTTCTATCAGGATAACCGGGAAACTCACCTTCCAGTGTTGCCTCTTTAATCTTGTCTTAAGACTCGTCCCAAATCACAAAAAAATCGTACTTCATTAATTAAATTAATTATTAAACCCGTAAAATACCCCATGCATCCCATACTGCCGAACAGATTTTGAGCTTTCATTATATATAGCTAAAATTAATTTTTTAAATAAATGCCTTTTCATAATAGTGATGTATTTAGCGCTTGAAGCCCTCTTACTCCTCGCACCGCGAGGAGTAAGAAAGTGATCTAGCATTTTGAAAACTTATTTATATATTTATATATTTATATATTTATATATTTAAATTTTATTTTTATGTTACGGATAATTTTTGAAACCATAAATCAACCCATTCAAGTTACTTATGACGTATATTCTTATGATAATGAAAAAAATATTTATTTAATCATTGATTTTCTTATTAGACTTTAAATTTATTAATTATTTAAGTTGTAAAAAATATAGATATATTAAATTTACGAATAACAATACATATGAGATGGAGTAAATAAATGTCTTTATTTGTCGTCGCTTGATAAAAATGGTTTTATGGATTGCTATGATGCAGTTTAAAGGTAAAAGTGAAAAATAACTAATTTTTGTGATATTTATCACATATCGATGTAATTTTTTGTACATATATTTGTGTTAATGTGGATTTCTTCACGAAAAAAATGATTTTTTTAAGTTATTATTAAAGTATGTAATAAAATGGATTCAATGTGTCATGGAACTGAAAATTTAAACATTCAATAATTTTTTTGCTTAAAAGCAAACTGATTGCTATTGCGCCTTATTTTGATTAATGACTCTAGAGCGGTGTTTATAAAACATTCAAAGGAAAGATGTAATATAAATAAATTTAAAGAACATTAAAGCATTGTCATTTTTTAAGCGATTTTCTTTTTTCACGAAAAAATCGTGACGGGGATTTATTGTCCCAAATATATTGCGGCACGTTTCGCGATAGGGATACGTTTTACCTGAAAGAAAATCAAATTATTAAACTTAATATTTTGTGGGTGTCTTATTATGAAAAGTATGAAACCGTTAGCAGCTTTAATGGGTTTATTAGTTATTTCTGGCAGTGCTAATTCCGCCACTGTATACAATGACAAAGGAACTCAGATGGAGCTGAGTGGACAGTTCCGTCTAAAAGCACAGGTAACCAGCCAGGATCGTGATATCAGAATGCGTGATGATGGCAGCCGTATTGGTATTTCTGGCAGCCACGAACTCACCAGGGCTATTAAAGCCTTTGGCAAAATGGAGTGGGGTTCTGATACCCAGAAAACCAATAGTGATAACTTTGAAACCGGCTTTGATATGTTTAACCGTGTCGGTTATCTCGGTTTTTCTCATCGGGATTATGGCCAGATCCAATTTGGCCGGACTTATATTCCTATCGATTGGGTGAAAAAATCCAGCTATGGCTATGGCAACACGGGTGCATTTTATTTCAGCGATGTATTGGGACGCGCTACAGGTAATGAGAAAAATGGTGTTGGTAGAAACAACTTCATGACCCGTCTGCCACAGACCATTTTTGTCGAAACCAATCGTTATGAGGGCTTCAAGGTCGCAGCGACCTACAGTGGTAAATCCGGTTCTGATAAGGAGCGCAAGCCTGGAGATATTCGCCATGCCTATTCTGTCGTTGGTTTTTATAAATCAGACTTTGGTCTGGAATTTGATGGCGGCTATTCTGCGGCAATAGGGGAATCGCAAGGAGATTCGGCGAAATCGCCCCAAGATAGCCTCTTGGCTTTCGGCATGGAGTATTATTTCCCGGGGCGTGAATTCTCGATTGGTCTGGACTACGGTATAGCGCGTTCCAAAAATTCAGGCCTGATTTATAAACAAGGCGGGGCAGAGGCACTCAAGTCGAACTCCGTGAAAGGCGATTGGAAAGCAAACCTGTATGGTCTGGGTGTGAAATGGCACTGGGATAAAATCGAAAGCGGAATGTATGCGGGTTATTACCTGCGGGATGGGGATGCCAATACATTTAACTATCAAAAACAGACTTATGCGGTTGGTGTAGATAAACGCTTTGCCGTTTCTAAGTACAATAACCTGCGCCTGTTTGTTGAAATGGCATATGATGATGCCCGTAGCGACAATCCGGTTTATAAAGATAAAAAACAGACCATTTTGGAAACAGGGGCGCGTTTGTATTTCTAGACAAAATGCTATGGGAAGAGCCAATTGATCGGCTCTTCCACATCATTCAATAGAGGGGGTACATGATGAAGAATGTGTTGAAAATTTCAACATTGGCAATGCTGGTGGCATTCAATGTGAATGCTGCAACAGTCGATTTACGCGTTATGGAAACATCGGATATTCACAGCAATCTGATTGATTTCGATTACTTTAAAGATAAACCTACTGAGCAGTTTGGTTTGGTTCGTACCGCGAACTTAATCAAAGCAGCCAAAGCTGAAGCAACCAACGCGGTTCTGGTTGATAACGGTGACCTGATTCAAGGCAGTCCGCTGGCAGATTACATGGCGGCAAAAGGCCTTAAAAAAGGTGATGTCCATCCTGCCCACAAACTGATGAATACCATGGGCTATACCGTGGGTAACTTTGGTAACCACGAATTCAACTTTGGTCTGGATTACCTGAAACAGGCCATCGCAGGTGCCAAATTCCCTTATATTAATGCCAATATCATGGATGCCAAGACAGGCAAAAACTACTTTACGCCTTACATTATTGTTGATACCCCAGTCAAAGATCGTGAAGGCAAAGAACACACCATTAAGATCGGCTATATCGGCTTTGTGCCACCTCAAATCAGTATTTGGGATAAAGCAAATCTGGGTGGCAAAGTGGTGGTCAACGATATCACCGAGACTGCGAAAAAATTCGTCCCTCAAATGAAAAAAGAAGGGGCAGACTTGGTTGTTGCCATCCCACATTCTGGCTTTTCCCAAGAGCCTTACAAAGCGATGGCGGAAAACTCCGTTTACTATTTGAGTGAAGTTTCCGGTATTAACGCCATTATGTTCGGTCATGCCCACGGTGTCTTCCCGAGTAAGGAATATGCTGGCATCAAGGGCGTCGATGTTGCCAATGGAACGGTCAATGGCATTCCTGCCGTAATGCCGGGTCAGTGGGGAGATCACTTGGGCGTTGTTGATCTGGTGATCAATAACGACAGCGGCGAATGGAAAACGGAATCAGCTAAGGCGGAAGCGCGCCCAATTTACGACAAAGCCCACAAAAAAGCTCGGGTTGAGCGGGATAACAAACTGGCTGCCATTATTGAGAAAGAGAGTGAAGGAACCCGTAAGTTCGTTGGCAAACTTATCGGTAAAGCCTCTGCGAATATGTATAGCTATCTGGCTCTGATCCAGAGCGATCCGACTGTTAAGATCGTCAATGATGCCCAGATTGATTACACCAAGCGTTTCATTCAGGGAGATCCTGATCTGGCCGATCTGCCGGTATTAGCTGCCGCAGCGCCATTTAAAGTGGGTGGACGCAAAAATGCGCCGGCTGATTTTGTCGAAGTGGAAAAAGGGGATCTGACTTTCCGTAACGCTGCCGACCTGTATCTCTACCCGAATACTCTGGTGGTAGTGAAAGCGAGCGGCGCTGACGTCGTTCAGTGGCTGGAATGTTCAGCGGGAATGTATAACCAGATTGATCCAAACTCTGCCAAACCGCAAAATTTACTGGACTGGGATGGCTTCCGTACCTATAACTTCGATACCATCAGTGGCGTTGATTATAAGATTGACCTGACTCAGCCCGCGAAATATGACGTTGAATGTCAGTTGATCAACAAAGAGGCGAATCGAATCAAAGAGGTAACCTATCAGGGAAAACCCATTGATCCGAAAGCAACTTTCTTGATTGCAACCAATAACTACCGTGGTTACGGCGGTAAATTTGCTGGCACGGGTGATAACCACATCGCCTTCGCTTCACCCGATGAAAATCGTACTATTCTGGCCTCCTACATTTCCCGAATCACCAAAGAGAAGGGCATAGTATCAACGCAGGCTGAAAACAACTGGTCATTCCTGCCGATCAAGACGGATAAAAAACTGGATGTACGCTTTGAAACGTCTCCAACCGAGAAAGCCGCAACATTCATCAAATCGCACGCTCAATATCCGGTGAAATACCTGAAAAATGATGACGTCGGCTTTGCTGTCTATCAAATTGATCTAACAGAGAAGAAATAAACCCTGATCTGACTGGAGCCTGCCCTGTGGGGCAAGCTGATTGTTTCATTGATAAAGGATTTCTTATTATGCGTTTTTTTAAACTATTGCCTATCGTTCTCGCATTGACGGCGGCGGGATGTGCAACTAAACCCGCTGATGACACAGCAAATATAATAGATGTTCGGGTACTGGCCTTGAATGACTTTCATGGTGCCCTGAAAGCCCCCAGCCCAAATCAGCCGGGGGGAATCGAATATATGGCAACGCTGCTTAAGGAACTGAAGCAAGAGAATCCGAATAATATCGTGGTCGCTGCGGGTGACATGATAGGTGCCAGCCCGCTACTCTCTTCCATGTTCCATGATGAGCCGAGCATTGAAGCCCTGTCCCTTGCCGGGTTGGAAGCAACTTCAGTGGGTAACCATGAATTCGACAAGGGCAAGGATGAACTGCTGCGTAAACAAAATGGCGGCTGCCACCCAGTAACTGGTTGTCAGGGGCCAACGCCATTCAAGGGTGCTAAATTCCAGTATTTGTCCGCTAACGTCACCGTCGATAAGACGGGCAAAGCCCTATTCCCTGAATATGTGATCAAAGAATTTGACGGAATTCCTGTGGCCTTTATTGGCCTGACGTTGGAAGGCACGCCAGCCATCGTCACCCCGCAGGGCACAGAAGGGCTGAGTTTTGCCAATGAAGTCAAAACCATCAACGCTTTGGTGCCGGAATTACAGAAAAAAGGCGTGAAAGCGATTGGTGTTCTGATCCATGAAGGGGCGGCTCAAAAGCGTGAAGATGGCCGGATTGACGTTAACGCCTGTAATGACGTGACAGGCAAAGTGCTGGATATCGTCAATCATCTGGATAAAGAAGTGGATTTCGTCATCAGCGGTCATACTCATCAGGCGTATAACTGCGTGATTAATGGTAAATCCGTTACTTCTGCCGAATCCAATGGCGCGTTGATCACCAGATTGGATCTGAAATTGGATAAAACCACCAAAGATGTGGTTGATTTCAAGGCGAAAAACATCTGGGTTGATAATCGTAAATATGCCAAAGATCCGCAAATCACCAATTTGTTGGCTGCCTATGAAAAAATTGCCACTCCGCTGGCAAACCGCGTGATTGGCAAACTGGAAAGCAATCTGACTCAACAGACAACCCATGGTGGAGAATCCTCGTTGGGTAAAGTGATTGCTGACGCTCACTTATTTACCACCGCGCCAAAAAAGGCGGGAGGAGCGCAACTGGCGTTTGTGAATGGCGGTGGTATCCGCGCCCCGATGGACGCCGGCGATGTGACGTACAATGCAATTTATACCGTTCAGCCGTTCTCGAATATGATGGTGACCAAAACATTGACTGGGGAGCAGATCAAACGTCTGCTGGAACAGCAGTGGGATCGTTCACGGCCACAAATTCTGGCGATATCTCACAGTTTTGAATACGCATGGGATAGCTCAAAACCCGTGGGAGAACGTGTCATGGTCAGCTCAATGAAAATCAATGGTAAGCCCGTTGACTTAAAAGCGAAATATCGCGTGGCGGCCAATGAATATCTGGCAACGGGAGGCAGTAATTTCTCTGTATTTAAAGAGGGAACCGATCCTGTTTACAGCGTCCCTGATATAGAGGCTGTCGTTAACTACTTCGCTAAAAAGTCTCCGATTATTTATCCAAAACAGGATCGCATCGTTAATATAAATAGAAAATAATGTGACCTCAGTAAGAGATAAAGAAAATTACTGTAGGTAAAACAGGCAAATCAAAGATACTGTAAGTATCGTGCTGATTCTGATAATTAAGAGCAACGCTACTTATCTGGCGTTGCTTTTTACGTTACGTGTAAGCAGCTCTGACGGAGTTTAGGTAAATTAAACAGGCGAATTACACGAAGGCATTAACTGTAATAGCCATGATCATTAAGGTAATAGTGATATATGTAATATTTATTAATAATAATCAAAATATCTATGGAGAATATCAATATGCAGAATTTTATGGTGAGCTTAATAAAAAATAAAATTGCTAAAGTATTAACCTGTATTGTGAGTCTTATACTAGGAAGTGTAACTTACTCTTATGCGGCCGTTATTCCTTCTGGTACACAATTGGCCGATAAACAAGAAATCACGCGTAATAATTTTTCAGAACCCGTCTCTTTAGACCCTCATAAATCCGACAGCAGCAGTGAATTTGATATTCTGCGTGATTTTTTTGAACGGATGGTAGCTATCGATAAAAAAGATAAAATTATTCCTGCCTTAGCTGAACGTTGGGAAACCAACGATAATAAAACGTGGGTTTTCCATTTAAGAAAAGGGATTAAATGGTCAGATGGTTCACCCATCACTGCTCATGATGTGGTTTTCTCTTGGCGGCGAATGGTCACGCCTGACACTATTTCTCCTTATGGTAGCTATTTGGTTCAGGCAACTGTGGTGAATGCATATGATGTGTTATCGGGCAAGAAAAAACCCGAAGAACTCGGTGTGAAAGCACTGGATGATGCAACCATAGAAGTCACTTTGGGAAGGCCAAAAGCGGATTTATTACAAATGATGGCGCATCCGGTAATGTCTCCCATCAGTGAAAAGGTTGTCAAAAAATATGGGAATAAATGGACACAACCCGAATTTTTTGTCAGCAACGGGCCTTTTAAACTCTCTGAATGGATAGTGAATGAAAAAATTGTGGGTGTCAGAAATCCTTACTATTGGGGTGATAAGCACACGGTGATTAACAAAGTCACCTATCTGCCACTGTCAGACTATAAAGCTGACCTCAATCGTTATATGGCAGGAGAGCTTGATATATCCAACGGTGGCCCATCGGATTTTTTTCCAACACTCAAAAAGAAGTTTGGCGATCAATTCCATATTTCGCCCAAAATGAGCGTTTATTATTATCTTTTTAATACGCAAAAACCGCCATTTAATGATGTTCGGGTCAGGCAAGCACTGACTTTAGCGTTGGACAGAGCCATTATTACTGACAAGGTATTGGGGAATGGGCAAAAACCCGCTTTCGATGTGGTTTATCCAGGTAGCGGGGGAATTTATTTAAAACATCCTGATTATGCCTCATGGACACAAGAACAGCGTGTTGCAAAAGCCAAAGCGTTACTGAATGAAGCCGGTTTTAATGAAAATAACCCGCTCAAATTTACCTTGTTGTATAACACGTCAGATACCCATAAAAAAATTGCCATTGCAGCCAGTTCGATGTGGAAAAAGAACCTCGGTGTTGAAGTTGTTTTACAAAATCAAGAAAGCAAATCATTGTACGATACCATGTCTCAAGGAAATTTTGAGGTTGTTAGATACGCATGGAACGCTGATTATAATAGCCCGACATCTTTTTTAGATATTTTTACCACAGGAAATACTAATAACATACCGCAATATAGTAATAAAGAATTTGATCAATGGGTATTAAAGGCGGATGAAACCAACGACAAAATATATTACCAGCGGGCACTTGATATCCTCACCCAAGATTCACCTGCCATTCCTGTTTATTATTATGTTAGCACTAAATTAGTAAAACCTTATGTTGGCGGGGTTCATATTAGCCCGTTAGGAGATATTCCAACAAAAGATCTGTATATTATTAAACACTAGATTGTATCGAAAATAAGAGTCTGTTTAAACAGGATCTTATTACATGAATAGATTAATTTAATTCGTAATTACAACGAAATGGTAATGTGATGTAATAAAAAATAATGACAATAATGGAGATGGTAAAAATGAAAAATATCATAGCTAAGTTTATAAAAAATAAAACAACCAAAATACTCACCTGCTCTATAGCGATTATATTGGTAAATATCGCACAATCTCATGCAGCAGTAGTTCCGCCCGGAACCCAGTTAGCCGATAAACAGGAAATTGTGCGTAATAATGGTTCATTTCCTGCCTCTTTGGATGTGCATAAAGTTGAAAGTAATGTTGAGTTGAATATTATCCATGATTTTTTTGATGGTTTGGTTTACACCGATAGCACAGGCAATATTGTGCCCAGATTAGCGGAAAGCTGGGAAACGAAGGATAACCAGACTTGGATCTTCCATATCAGAAAAGGCAGCAAATGGTCTGATGGTTCACCGATTACGGCTCACGATGTGGTTTTTAGCTGGCAACGCTTACTTGATCCAGAGATAGGATCTCCTTATAGCAGTTACCTCGGCTCCGCTTTTGTGGTCAATGCAAACGATATACTGTCAGGCAAGAAGAAAAAACAAGAACTGGGTGTAAAAGCGACGGATGATTTAACCTTGGAAGTCAAATTAGAGAAGCCTGTCGCTTATTTATTGCAGATGTTGACTCACCCGATTTTGGTGCCTATCAGTGAAAAAGCCGTTAAAAAATATGGTGATAAATGGATGCAGCCAGACGTTTTTGTTTCTAGTGGCGCTTTTAAACTGTCTGAATGGAAAGTGAATGAAAACGTGGTTGGTGTCAGAAACCCTCAGTACTGGGATGATAAGAACACCGTAATCAATAAAGTAACTTATCTTTCTCTTGTATCAGAAAAAGCAGATTTAAACCGCTATCTCGCAGGCGAAATTGATATCACCCAGTCTATTGCATTGGATTCTTTTGCGTCATTAAAGAAAAAATTGGGCGATCAGGTTCATATTGCTCCCATGTTGAGTACTTACTATTACGTCTTCAATACTAAAAAGCCTCCATTTGATGATGTCAGGGTGAGGCAGGCATTAAGTTTAGCCGTAGATAGAGACGTTATTGCTGATAAAGTATTGGGACAGGGCCAACGACCTGCCTATGATATTATTCCGCCAAATACCGGGGGATTCAATTTAATACCACCTGAAGCTGCCTCTTGGACACAAGAACAACGTATTAAAAAAGCCAGAGAATTATTGAATGAAGCGGGCTTTAATCAAGATAATCCACTGCAATTTAACTTGCTTTATAATACAAGGGAAGCGCATAAGAAAATTGCTATAGCCGTTACTTCAATGTGGAAAAAACATCTTGGTGTTCAAGCCAACTTGCAAAATCAAGAATGGAAGGTGATGTTGGATAATATGCATCAAAACAAGTTTGATGTTGTCAGATACGCATGGACTGCGGATTATAATAGCCCTATGTCTTTCTTGGATACGTTCATCACAGGAAGTAGTCATAACGTACCCTTATATGAAAATAGCGATTTTGATCAGATGGTGATTAAAGCAGGTGAAACCAATGATATAATCTATTATCAAAAAGCCATGAATATTTTCACCAATGATATGCCAATCATTCCTATCTACTATTACGTTAGTAATAAATTGGTAAAACCGTATGTCGGTGGGCTTTACATTAATCCAACGGATTATATTTCCACAAAAGACCTTTATATCATTAAGTATTAAATGATAGTAAATATTTTGCCACGAAGGATTTAAGATAAATGTAAAAATAAATACGATTATGGAGAATAAAATATGAATAAAATCACAATAAATAAAAAGATAAAAATACTTTCTTGTGCTATTGCGATGATGTTGGGAAATATTGCATTGTCCCATGCTGCGGTTGTTCCTGATGGTATAAAATTGGCCTCTAAGCAGGAGGTTGTGCGTAACCATGCTTCAGAACCTGCTTCATTAGATGTACACAAAGTTTCAAGTAATGTTGAATTCAATATCATTCATGATTTTTTTGATGGGTTAGTTTATACCGACAGAAAAGGTAATATAGAGCCGAAATTGGCAGAGCGTTGGGAAACCCGTGATAACAAAACATGGGTTTTCCATCTTAGGAAAGATATTAAATGGTCAGATGGCACACCAATCACTGCTAATGATATCGTGTTTAGTTGGCGGCGCCTGGTTGATCCCGATATTGTTTCTCCTTACGGTAGTTATCTTGAGAATGCGGCTATTGTAAATGCAAATGATGTGCTCAGAGGCAAGAAGAAAGGTGAGGAGCTTGGAGTAAAAGCATTGGATGATATGACGTTAGAAGTCAGTCTGGATAAACCGATGGGGGATTTTTTACAGATATTGACCCATCCTGTTATGGTTCCGCTCAATGAAAAAGTGATTAAAAAATATGGCAATAAATGGACAAGGCCGGAATCTTTTGTCGGTAGCGGGCCATTTAAATTGTCTGAATGGATGGTAAATGAAAAAATCATCGGTATCAGAAATTCCCATTATTGGGATGATAAAAATACGGTGATTAATAAAGTGATTTATCTTGTTATAGGTTCAGAAAAAGCTGCTTTGAATCGTTATTTAGCAGGAGAAGTTGATTTTACCGAAACTATTCCATTGGATTCTTTTGAATCACTCAAGAAAACAATCAACGATCAAATCTACATATCTCCTCAAACAGGCGTTTATTTTTACGAAATTAATAATAAAAAACCACCGTTTGATAATATGAAGGTGAGGCAGGCACTGAACTTAGCTGTAGATAGAGAAGTGATTGCTAATAAGATATTGAGTCAGGGGCAGAAGCCGGCTTATACGGTTGTTCCTCCCAATGTTGGAGGGTTTAAATTTACAGAACCCGATTATGCTTCATGGACTCAGGCTCAGCGAATTGAAAAAGCTAAAACATTATTGAATGATGCAGGATTTAATCAGAATAATCCGCTCAGATTTAACTTACTTTATAACACCTCAGAAGCGCATAAGAAAATTGCCATTGCGGTTAGCTCCATGTGGAAAAAAAACCTCGGTGTTGATGCGACTTTGCAGAATCAAGAATGGAAAGTAATGCTTGATAATATGCATCAAGGTAAATTCGATGTTATCAGAAGAGCATGGATTGCCGATTATAATAGCCCTATGACATTTTTAAGTATGTTTATGTCAGGGCAAATTAAAAATACTTCACTATATGAAAATAATAATTACGATGCTTTAATAAAAAAAGCAGGAGAGACTAATGATAAATCGTATTATCAACAAGGATTAGATGTCATCACCACAGATTCACCTGTTATTCCTATTTATTATTATGTTAATGCAAAAATGGTAAAGCCTTATGTTGGTGGGTTTTATGTCAATCCCATGGGGTATATTTCGACAAAAGATCTTTATATTATCCAGCACTAAGCTAATTGGAACTTAAGAGCCTGTTACTCGCAGGCTCTAATCCATGTTTCAGGCTCTGGATAATTGTTGATAAAATTACTGTTTCTATCTGAGTTCAAATTTCAATTATTGCTGTAGTACGTGATCAATGCAGAACATCATAACTTGAATATATTTCATTTTTAAATGATGTATATGATTGATTAATAAAAATAAAATATTTTTACAATAAAATTGTATTATCGAATCTGCCGGATTTTAGTTTTGTTATAGTTGCGGATTGTAATTTATTGAGCAATAAATGGATTACCCTGCTCCAACGTTGATGTATAGGAGTATGGCGTTTTAATTATTAATAAATGACTACAGTACAGCGATAGGAGTTATGAAAATGCTAAATAAAATAACAAAGAAAACAATGAGAATATTATCTTATTCCATTAGTTTAATATTGAGTAGTATCACATTATCTTATGCTGCAGTCGTTCCTCCGGGAACACAACTAGCTGATAAACAGGAAATTGTTCGTAATAATGGGGCAGAGCCTGCTTCTCTGGATGTACATAAAGTTGAAGGTGTTGTTGCAATTACTATCATCCACGATTTTTTTGATGGATTAGTTGATACCAATAAAGACGGTAAGATTGTTCCCGATCTGGCTGAAAGCTGGGACACTAAAGATGATAAGACTTGGGTATTTCATTTGCGAAAAGGCATTAAATGGTCTGATGGAACGCCGATTACTGCCCATGATGTCGTGTTCAGTTGGAGACGTTTGACTGATCCAAAAACAATTTCCCCGTATGGAAGTTATCTTGCTAATGCTTCTGTAGTGAATGCAAAAGACATTCTTGCTGGCAAGAAAAAAATTGAGGAGTTGGGGGTAAAGGCATTGGATGATGCCACTGTAGAGGTGAAATTAGAAAAACCCGTGAGTTATTTTTTACAGGTATTGGCATTTCCTATTTTAAATCCTATTAGTGAAAAAATAGTTGAAAAATATAAAGATAAATGGACTCAGCCAGAATTTTTTGTCTCAAGTGGGCCATTTAAGCTGTCTGAATGGGTCGTTAATGAAAAAATTGTTGGCGTCAGAAATTCTTATTATTGGGATAACAAAAATACAGTAGTTAATAAAGTGACATATCTTCCAATATCAGCGAATACAGCAGAGCTAAACCGTTATTTGGCAGGAGAAATAGATATAACTTTAACTATTCCGTTAGAATCCTTTGCTTCATTAAGGGAAAAAATCCCTTCTCAAGTTCATATATCACCTTATCTTAGTACGTACTATTATGCATTTAATAATAAAAAATCCCCATTTAATGATCCAAGGGTCAGAAAGGCATTGAGTCTCGCTTTGGATAGAAACATTATCGCCAATAAAATTGTCGCACAGGGGCAAATTCCGGCTTATACATTGCTTCCGAAAGGAATTGGTGGTTTCAATTTAAAACAACCTGATTATGCTTTGTGGACACAAGCTAAATGCATTGAAACAGCCAGACAGTTATTAAATGAGGCCGGTTTTAATAAAAGTAATCCCCTTAAATTTAATTTAACCTATAACACGTCAGAAATACATAAAAAAATTGCTATTGCTGCCGCCTCAATGTGGAAAAAAAATCTCGGAGTTATCGCCAAGTTACAGGCACAAGAATGGAAAGTGATGTTGGATAATGAACATGAAGGCAAATTTGATGTTGTCAGAGCGGGTTGGATTGGGGATTATAATAATCCAATGTCTTTTTTGAATATTTTCACTTCAGAAAACACTAATAATACATCATTCTATGCTAATAAGAGTTTCGATGATTTGGTGAAGAAAGCAGAAAACACCAATAATCAAGCTGATTTCCAACAGGCTACTGATCTTTTTACAGAAGATGCACCGATTATTCCGGTCTATTATTATGTTAATGCAGTATTAGTGAAACCTTATATTGGTGGATACTATTCTGATATGATGGGATTTACATTGGCGAAAGATCTTTATGTTATTAAACATTAATAAATGAAGAGCCTGTTAAGTCAGGCTCTTTCATCTTTCAAGTTGCAGCTTTGCTCTCCAATCACATAGTTATCTATGTTCTCGAAAATTCATATGGTTACCATCGTGTTGCAATTGAAGTCTATTGGGTATGGATGATTCACCAAGCCTTAAAACGATTAGCGATTAAACCCGAAATTCTGATGCCAGTCTACTGACTCCCAAGCCATTCACTTTTTCCACTTTGATCTGAACAGGAATGCGTTCTTTCATTGCTTCAACATGGCTGATGACTCCAATTGTTTTGCCTGACGAGTTCAAGTGATCCAAAGCATCCAGAGCGATATCAAGGGTTTCTGGATCAAGTGTGCCAAAGCCTTCATCGAGGAATAGGGATTCTATCTGGGTTTTGTTACTCACGAGATCAGACAGCGCCAGTGCGAGTGCCAGGCTGACGAGAAAGCTTTCGCCACCAGAGAGGGTTTTGGTATCCCGAACGGCATCCGCTTGCCAAGTATCGACGATTTGCAATTCCAGCCCTCCATCGTCTTTGCGCTGCAAATCGTAGCGCCCATGTAATTTTTCCAGTCGAATATTCGCCAGATGGATTAAGTGATCCAGAGTTAATCCTTGAGCAAAGCGGCGGAATTTAGCACCGTCTGCGGAACCAATCAGGTTATTGAGGTAACTCCAGTCATCGTAGTTTTGTTGTAAGTGGGAAATTTGTGCCAGGAGTGTTTGTTGTTTCTGCCGACGCATAGCATCACTGTTCAGTATGGTTTTGACTTCACCTTGCTGTTGATTGTTATGTTTCAATTCTTCACTAATGTTAGCTAATATCACGGATACTTGCGTCGGTTCATATTGTTTAAGTAATTGGGGCTGTGTTTCAGTATGTCGCTGTAAGGCGGTTTCTGATTCATGGTGCCGTGTTTTGGCTTGCAAATGATGCTGTGTAAGCTGCTCTTGCAATTGTTGCAGCTTTTCCCGTTGTTCAGGTTCCAGCAGGACCTGTTCAAAGGCAGATTGATCGGTAAATCCTTGTTGTTCCAATCCGCTTTGGAAAGCGCTGGCGGCAAGTTTGCATTGTGTTTCGGCGGTATTGCTGTTTCTTTCAATTTCACT
This sequence comes from Xenorhabdus aichiensis, assembly GCF_028598775.1. Lineage (NCBI taxonomy): Bacteria > Pseudomonadati > Pseudomonadota > Gammaproteobacteria > Enterobacterales > Morganellaceae > Xenorhabdus > Xenorhabdus aichiensis. The sequence continues at coordinate 14,201 of NZ_JAQRFO010000045.1, read as the reverse complement.
AGCTGCACCAGTGAGTTGGTTCATCACGTTTTGTCGCTGTTGCAGGTGTGAAGTAGCCTGTTTGCAAGCGATGTCCAGCTCATTAGTTTTTTGCTGTAATGTCTGACGAACGGTGCTAACGGATTGTTCCCCAAATAAATGATGACGTTCCTGAGTTGTTTGTTCCAGTAACTGTTTTTGCTGCTGCTGTTTTTCGTTCAGGGCATGAAGGCGGATCGTCAGCTTAGTTTTTTGCTTCTCTAATTCATTCGATTGACTTTGCAGGGCAGCCTGTTCTTGCTGTAACTGTTGCCATCTTTCGCGTGAATCATGGTAGGTTTTTAACTCAGTTTCGCGTTGTTGCAGCCAGATTGTGACTTCTTGCAGAGAGGGCAGAGCAAAAGGCGTATGTTGTAAATCGCTGACTAATAGCTCTGTCGTGGCTGTGTATTCAGTTTTTGCCTGTCGAAGCTCTGCTGTGTTTTCTGCCAGTTGTTTTTGGTGTGAATCTAATTTGACCTTTTCCAGCTCAATAGTTTGTTCAGATGCTTTGCGCTGTTCACGATTGGCCGACAGCGCTTTTTCCGCCGCTTGATGTGCTTTTTCTGCTTGTAATAATGCTTCGTATTGTCTTTGATGCTGCTGAGCGGCAGATTGCCGTTGACCAATGAAATTGTTCACGGGTTCTGTTTCCATTGGTAATTCAGCGGCTTGTAACTGTTGGCAGTGGTGCTTCCACTGTTGCGTTGTTTCTGTCAGTTTCTCGATTAATTGAGCCGTATTTTGCTGTAATTGTTGATTATTTTGCTGTTGAATCTGCTGTTTCTGCTGTAGGGCAGAACGGTTTGTTTGTAGCTGCTCTATTTGATGACGTAGAGATTTTAAGCGTTCTTCTGACTGTGACAGGGTAATGTTCTGGTATTCGATGACTAAAGGGTGTTTTGTGGCGCCGCACAGTGGGCAGGCTTCACCTTCTTTTAACTGTGAACGCTCCTGTTCCAGGCTGGTGATCCGCTGTTCCAAACGAATTCGATCAGCAAGATCTTCATGATGCTGCTGTTTTTCCGTTAACTGTTGATCTAGTGCGCTGATCTGCATCGGCAAGGGTTCCAGTAATGCCTGATACTGTGCTGATTGGGTTTGATTGATTGAGATTGTGGTCTGTAATTGCCGGATCTGAGGCAATAATATCTCAAGTTGATTCTGTGATTTCAGTTGTTCCTGATAGTCTGATAACTGTTTTTGCAATTGTTCCGGTGGATGACTTTCCTGCAAATCAGTCAGTTGTTTTTCGGTAAGTATCAGATTGTCTTGCAGTGGCTGGTTTTGCTCTGTCTGTTTGGCTAACTCTGTATTTAATGTATTCAAGTGATGGGTTATACGAGCCAATTCAGTGCTAATCTGCTGTGTTTTTTGTGTAAATTTGGCTATCTGTATTTGCTTCTCTTTCTGACGTGAAAATAATTGCTTCCACTCAGGGAGTTTGCTGTCTAAATTACGGCAATAAGGGTGCTGATCGTCGTACGTTTCCAGCGTTTTTTGTTCATTATGCAGCGTATCTTTGCGATTTTTTGCTACTTGGTATTGGGTGGAAATTTCTGCCAGCTCACGGTTTTGCCCGGTTATTTCCTTCTCTAGGGTAAGCAGATCTTTTGATTGAGTATCAATCTTGTGATCGAGTGGCATAACCTGCTCTGAGATGAGCTTTTCCTCTTGGATTTGCTGTTGCTGGTGTTCTTCCCGCGTTTTTTCCAAATCGGTAAGCTGTTGTTGAGCTGGCTGTAACAAAGAAAGTTGTCGCTGGCGATCATGTTCTATTTTTATACGCTGTTCAGTAACTCGTTGTTTTTCGCTAAAGGCTCGGTTTTGCGCATCCCATAGTGAACGGATTTTTTCTGCGGGTTCGCTGGCGGCAAGTTGTTGTAATTGAGGTTGAGCGTCTTGTATGGTTCGCTCAGTCTGTTGCAAAAGTGCAGTGCTGCTGGTTATTGATTGTTGTAACTCATCTTGCCGGATAAGCCACTGTTCGGCAGATTGAAAAGCCTTAATCTGTTGGCTGAGTTGAGTTTCTGCCGTAATAAGTTGCTGCTGTTCGTTCTGGTATTTTTCTATTTGCTCTGGGGTTAATAACTCAATGCCGGAAGCGGTTGCCTGCTGAATATTCAGTTCAGCTTGGGCTTGTTTATGACGTTGATAAATTTCCTGAGACAGAATGCCGTAAATTTCTGTACCCGTCAGTTCTTCCAGCAAATCAGCCCGATCTTTATCATCTGCATTTAAAAATGCGGCAAAATCACCCTGTGACAGAAGTATGGATTTGGTAAAACGTTTGAAATCAAGACCGGTTATTTCAGCGATCTTTTCTTTTTTATCAGGGATCTTATCGGCTAAAATCTTGCCCGTTTTCTTGTCCGCTAATTCGCCTTTTGGAGATTGAAGTTTGCCATCAGCTTGGTTACGGGCGCGGCGCTGGCTCCAGAATGCACGATAAGCCACGCCTTTGACTTCGAATTCCACTTCTGCCAAGCACTCCGCAGTATGACGAGTCATCAACTCATTCTGGGTAGCAGAAATAGTACTGAGCCGTGGTGTTTCATGATACAGGGCAAGGCAGATGGCATCCAGCAAGGTGGTTTTTCCTGCTCCTGTTGGGCCGGTAATGGCGAATAACCCATTGCTGGCAAAAGGCTCTGCCGTAAAATCAATTTTCCATTCACCTTGCAGAGAGTTGATATTTTTCAGCCGTAAGCTAAGAATTTTCATGTGCGTGAATCCTCAATATTATTGCTGAGAAATATCATCCAGCGTTTGCTTAAACAGGGTTGTCAGGCGTTGCTTCTGGGGCTGATCTTCAATTTCAGCCAGTACCAGTCGCCGCTCGAAGACTTCATGCACGCTGAGTTCATTGAGCGTTTCTTTATTTGTCTCAGACAGGGAGATTTGGCGTGCCGCCTTTCTGCGCCGTAACAGAATGATTTCAACGGGTAGATCCGCAGTCATGGTTTGAATGCGTTTTTGGATATCAGGCAGGTAATCTTGAGTAGCGACTTCAATATCCAGCCAGACAGGACGTTCTCCTTGATATGCTTTGAACGTCTGTAATTGAGCCTCAATTTGTTGCAGATTTCCACGGATCAACTGCATTGGTTGATAACTTGGGATGGGCAAAAGAGTGACGTTATCAAATTTGTTTTCTTTAAAATCAACCAGACAGACGCTTTTTTCTTGCCCGACTTCATCAAAACTCAGGGGGATCGGGGAGCCGCTGTAACGGATATGGTCTGATTTAGCGATGATCTGTGGGCGGTGGATATGCCCTAATGCAATATAGTCAGCAGGTGGGAACGCTTGTGCGGGGAATGCGTCCAACGTACCAATGTAAATATCTCGAACAGAATCCGAAGTGGAAGCGCCCACTGTGGTCAGGTGTCCGGTTGCAATAATTGGCAATGGCTGGCCGAGTTGTTCCCGTAATGCATCGGCTTGCTGATAAAGTTGGTGATAGTGTTCAGTAATGGCATTCTGCAATGCCTGCTGTTTTTGCGTGGCTGACTGACCGGCCTGGCTGGTCATGATATCCCGTGGACGCAGGTAAGGAATGGCACAGAGAATGGCTCCCGCTTCGCCATTTTGGTTATTCAATACTTTTATCTGCTGCTGGATGTCGGCGCCTGCGCTGGCTATTACTGTCGTATTCAGACAAGAGAATAGCGATTTTGATTCATTGAGCGTGGCGACGGAATCATGGTTTCCGCCAAGAATGACCAGCTGGCAGCCAGTGGGCTGTAGCTCCACAACGAACTGGTTATAAAGCTCACGGGCATAGCTGGGAGGAGAGCCAGTATCAAAAATATCGCCGGCAATAACCAATGCATCAACCTGATGCCGTATGATTTGCTCAATAAGCCACTGCAAAAAGTGCTGATGTTCTGCGGCACGATTTTTGGTAAAGAAATATTGCCCAAGATGCCAGTCCGACGTATGAATGATTCGCATGTTTTCCTACCGTTGCCCAAGAGTCTTGCTTATCTGTTTCAAGCGCTAATTATAATGAGTGTTTGAGGTCTGTCGTGTGAAATTCTGACTTTGTTCACGAATTTTCGAGCGGGTTCGCAATCATAATGAAATATGACAAAGCACTCATAAACTCTATGCAAAATAGATTGCAGTTTGAGAATTGAGAAATAGGATTTTCATAAATTTGTCATAAAATTGACTCATAATGACTTAAAGTGAATATTGCTGACTTCAATAATATTAATGGGATTAACCATGGCTAAACGCATTTTGGTAGTTGAAGATGAAGTCCAGATTCGTGAAATGGTTTGTTTGGTGTTGGAACAAAACGGCTATCAGACCTTTGAAGCAGAAGACTATGATGTTGCTGTCGGGCGCTTGTCGGAGCCTTATCCCGATTTGGTGTTATTGGATTGGATGCTTCCCGGAGGTTCAGGAATACAGCTTATTAAGCAGATGAAGCGTGATAGCAGCACCAGAGATATTCCTGTCATGATGGTAACGGCTCGTGGAGAAGAGGAAGATCGCGTTCGTGGTCTTGATGTCGGAGCTGATGACTATATCACTAAGCCTTTCTCTCCCAAGGAATTGGTTGCCCGTATCAAAGCGGTTCTGCGCCGCACTTCTCCCATGTCGGCGGAAGATATTATCAATATGGATGGGCTGATACTGGACTCTTCCTCCCACCGTGTTTCCAGCCAGGGGCAAAATGTGGAAATAGGGCCAACGGAATTCAAGCTGCTCCATTTTTTCATGACGCATCCAGAACGTGTTTATAGTCGTGAGCAATTGCTCAATTATGTGTGGGGCACCAATGTCTATGTGGAAGATCGCACCGTTGATGTGCATATCCGGCGTTTGCGCAAAGCGTTGGAAGTAGGGAGACACGATAGAATGGTGCAGACGGTTCGTGGTACAGGGTATCGCTTTTCTACTCGTTATTAATGCATCTGTTTTTCGTTGGTGCTGATTGGCAATAATCTATTTTCATGCCGGAGAGAATTACGTGCTTGAGCGTTTATCCTGGAAGAAGTTGGTATTGGGGCTTGTTCTTTTTTGTCTGCCTGCGGTCATTTTGTCTTTCTTTATCGGATATTTACCGTGGCTGCTGGTTATTGCGTTATTTCTGGCACTGGTATGGCATGGCTACAATTTATTGAAATTATCTGACTGGTTATGGCTGGATCGCAGTATGTTACCCCCAGCGGGGCGGGGCGGATGGGAGCCAATCTTTTACGGCATTTATCAGTTGCAGCAGCGTAACCGTAAGCGGCGCCGGGAACTGGCATTATTGATCAAGCGCTTTCGCAGCGGCGCTGAGTCATTGCCGGATGCGATTGTGATGATGACGACGGAAGGCAATATTTTCTGGTGTAATCGTCTTGCCCAGCATTTGCTAGGCTTCCGCTGGCCAGAGGATAATGGTCAGCATATCTTCAATTTGCTTCGTTACCCAGATTTTAGTCGCTATGTTACGGCAGGCCACTTTTCCCGTCCTTTATCTATTGAGTTGAATAATGGTCGTATGGTGGAATTTCGGGTGATGCCTTATTCAGAAGAGCTGCTATTGATGGTTGCCCGTGATATTACGCAAAAACGACTGTTGGAAAATGCCCGCCGAGATTTTTTCGCTAATGTCAGCCATGAGTTAAGAACGCCACTAACGGTACTGCAAGGCTATCTGGAGATGATGCAGGAGCAGGAGCTGAATGATAGAACAAACCAGAAGGTGCTCGGTACGATGCAGGAGCAGGTGCGGAGAATGGACGGCTTGGTGAAGCAATTATTACATCTCTCCAGAATTGAAGCCGGGCCGCAAGTGGACATGAACGAGGTGGTTGATGTACCCGGCTTATTGGTGTTGTTGCAGCAGGAAGCGTTGGCATTGGCGAATAACCAGCAGGATATCGTGTTTAATATTGATGAAAAATTGAAAGTTTTCGGCAACGAAGAACAACTGCGAAGCGCCATGTCGAATCTGGTTTATAACGCTGTCAATCATACTCCGCCGGGAACGCGTATTGAGGTTAGCTGGAGTAAATCGTCTCAGGGAGCATGGTTTAAAGTACAGGATAATGGTTTGGGGATCAGTGCAGAACATTTACCGCGCCTGACCGAACGTTTTTATCGTGTTGACCGTGCCCGTTCGCGGCAAACTGGGGGAAGCGGGTTGGGGCTGGCGATAGTGAAACATGCACTGCATCATTACAATACCCAGCTTGAGGTTTCGAGTACGGTGGGAAAAGGTTCCACATTCAGTTTTTTATTGTCTCCCGGGCTTATTGTTTCTGCCAAACCGAATTTAATTAAAAAACAATAAGTTTAATATAATATAGTGGTAAACGATGCAGACAGAAAAATGATTTATTAATCAATATGAACAAAAAAAGTGCAAATCATATAGTGTGTATTCAATGATAGATAATAAGAATGACTGCTTTTAAATATTACTTTAGTATATTGTACTGCTTTTTGGTTTGATGCTTGCCTTTTGGCGCTATAAAAGTTTTACTTGTGGGCAGTTGTTGGCGATTCTAGCTGTAATTACCACTATCATTCTGTATTTCCCGATTATCAGTGAATATTACGTTGATCACTTATTGTCAAATCAGAATCCGGTTTCGCCAGTGAAAATTCAAGTATTTGCAATACTGACTATTGCACATGCAATTCTTTTGACAACAATATATTAACAATCATTATGGCATACCGTTTATCATCTAAGGATATTTGGGCATTAGGCTTTATGACTTTTGCCTTGTTCGTAGGCGCGGGGAACATCATTTTTCCGCCCATGGTTGGCTTGCAGGCTGGTGAGAATGTTTGGATCGCTGCGCTAGGTTTTTTGCTTACGGCTGTTGGTCTACCGGTCATCACTGTGATTGCTTTGGCGAAAGTCGGTGGCGGGATTGAAGCGCTAAGTTCCCCTATCGGTAAAACAGCAGGTTTGATACTGGCTACTGTTTGCTATATGGCTGTTGGCCCTTTATTTGCAATACCTAGAACTGCAACTGTTTCCTTTGAGGTCGGGATTGCTCCGCTAATGGGCTCTGGCAAACTTCCGTTGTTCATCTATAGTGTCGTTTATTTTTCACTGGTGATCTTGGTTTCTCTGTATCCGGGGAAATTACTGGACAGTGTTGGGCGCGTGCTGGCTCCGATCAAAATTCTGGCACTGGGCATTTTAGGCATTGCTGCGGTGTTGTGGCCAGCAAGTGATCCCATCCCTGCCATTCAAACTTATAAAGAAATTCCGTTCTCAAATGGTTTTGTGAATGGCTATTTAACGATGGATACACTGGGTGCTATGGTATTCGGCATTGTTATTGTCAATGCAGCGCGCTCCAGAGGTATTGAATCTTCTTCACTGTTGACTCGCTATACGATGTGGGCAGGTCTGATTGCAGGGTTGGGCTTGGTACTGGTATATCTATCTCTGTTCAAGCTGGGAGAAAGTAGTGGCACATTGGTGCCGAAGGCTGAAAATGGTGCAGTGATTCTGCATGCTTATGTACAGAATGTCTTTGGCGGTTATGGCAGCTTCTTCCTTGCAGTGTTGATTTTCGTTGCCTGCATGGTAACTGCGGTTGGTTTGACCTGTGCTTGTGCTGAATTTTTCAGCCGTTATTTGTCATTGTCTTATCGTGCGCTGGTTTTCATCCTCGGAACCTTCTCTATGTTGGTCTCTAATCTTGGATTAGACCACTTGATTAAATTCTCTATTCCGGTACTGACAGCAATTTATCCGCCTTGTATTGCGCTGATCCTGTTGAGCTTCACAGTACGCTGGTGGAATAATGTTACTCGCATTCTGGCGCCTGCTATGGTAGTTAGCCTGCTGTTTGGGGTTTTGGATGCGGCGAAATCGTCTGAGTATCTGTCTCACTTACTACCAGCATGGGCAATTCATCTGCCGTTGGCAGATAAAGGGCTGGCATGGTTGTTGCCAACGGTACTAGCTGTGGTTGTGTGTGCTCTCTATGATCTCATTGTGGGAGAAAGTAAAGTCCCAAAGCGTGAAGTGCAGAGATAGCCTGAGACCTGTAAAAAGGGTGAGCATATCAAACGGCTCACCCTTGTTTTTTACATCGATTTGTTTATATAAACCTTTTACACTGCTTTTTTAGTAGCCAATGGCTGCACCAGCAGGTCGCCGGACATCGTTGGAGCCATAGATATAGCCTTCACGAACCACGCCTGATACCGCTGAGTCATTGCCTGATGAGTTGGTGGGAGAGACACCGACAGCGCCCGGCAATCCAATCATGATCAGTTCCGCCGCGCCCCACGGTGTCTGTTCTACCATTTTGTAATCCATTTTTTCCAGCACATTCAGGGTATCTTTCGAAAGGCCACGCTGTTCATAGTAGACTTCATCAGGCAGCCATTGATGGTGAATGCGCGGGCTGTTGACGGCTTCTTGCGGTGGCATGCCAAAATCAAGGATATTCAAGGCAGTCTGTAAGGTGATGGAGATAATCCGTGATCCACCTGGAGAACCCAATACCAGAAAGATTTTGTTATCTTTGGTCACGAGTGTTGGGCTCATCGATGATAGTGGGCGCTTACCGGGGGCGATGGAATTGGTCGCTCCCTGAACAAGCCCATACAGGTTTTTCTCACCAATTTTGGTCGTGAAATCATCCATTTCATCGTTGAGGAAAAAGCCGGTTCCCGGTGCAATCACGACGGCACCAAAACGCCCGTTGATTGTGTAAGTGGTTGATACGGCATTGCCATCTTTATCTACGACAGAGTAATGGGTCGTTTCTGGTTTTTCATGGGGACCAACGCCCGGCTGAACATTTTTTGAAGGTGTCGCTTTGTTTGGTTCGATCTCTTTTCTGATAGATTCTGCGTAGCTTTTGCTTAACAGCCGATCAAGTGGGTTTTTAATAAATTCAGGATCGCCCAGATAGGTATTTCTGTCCATGTAGGCGTGGCGCATGGCTTCTGTCAATGTATGGATATAAGCTGCGGAGTTGAATCCCATGGATTTGAGATCATAGCCTTCAACAATGTTCAGTATTTCGCATAGGGTGACGCCACCAGAACTAGGTGGTGGGGAAGAGATGAGTTTATAACCGCGATAGCTGCAAGTGACTGGTGTTGTTTCTGTGATGTTATAGTTGGCGAAATCTGCTGCTGTGATAATTCCCCCCGATTTTTTCGATGACTCTTCAACTAATTGGGGGATTTTGCCATGATAAAAGACATCTGGCCCTTTCTTAGCAATCAGTTCCAGCGTATTGGCCAAATCGGTTTGGACTAACTTATCCCCGGGTTGGAAAGGTGTACCATCTTTGCGCAAGAAAATACGGGCAGCCTCTGGATCTTGAGTAAAGCGTTTGACGGTAGTGTCCAGAATATCAGTATCGCCACGAGTCAAAATATAGCCTTCACGCGCCAGTTTGATAGCCGGTGCCATAACTTGTTCGCGGGTCATTGAGCCGTATTTGTGCAGTGCGGCATCTAATCCCATCACTGTGCCGGGGACGCCAATAGCTTTATAGCCATACAGACTGGCACCTTTGATGACATTCCCGTCTTTGTCCAGATACATATTGGCGCTGGCCGCAGCAGGTGCTGTTTCGCGGAAGTTAATGAAAGTATCTTTGCCGTTTGCCAGATGAATGGTCATGAAACCACCCCCACCAATGTTGCCACAGCAGGGATTGACAACTGCTTGGGCATAACCAACGGCAACAGCGGCATCAATGGCGTTCCCGCCCATTTTGAGAATATCGACGCCAACTTGTGAAGCTAAGTATTGTGAACTGACTACCATGCCTTGTTTGGCTTCAATGGCAGGCTCATAAGCGGCATAGAGGGAGGAGGAAACTAAGAGCGATACAGCGACAAAAGGAATTTTCCATGCTTTTAACATGATGGTACTCCTAAGAATAAGTGGTTGGAGTAGGACTCCGTGAGCTGTGATATCAATGTTAATTTTTTGTAATCAGCATTATCTAACGCTTAGGATTTTTGAAAAGCAATTTTTTGTGCGCAAGGTAATAAAATGAGAAATTTTAGATAAGAAAAACCAGCCGACAGAGCGGCTGGTTTAGGGGAATTCATTAATAACGTGATGCTATCAATGGAGACAACTCTGACGGGAATTACAGTTTGTCAGCGTTTTTGGTCAGGTATTTTGCGACGCCTTCAGGGGACGCACCCATACCTTCCTGACCTTTTGCCCACTGTGCAGGACAAACTTCGCCGTGCTCTTCGTGAAATTGCAGTGCGTCAACCATACGCAGCATTTCATCGATGTTACGGCCCAGTGGCAGATCGTTAACGACTTGATGACGAACAACACCGTTTTTGTCGATCAGGAAAGAACCACGCAGGGCAACACCCGCTTCTGGGTGCTCAATGCCGTAAGATTTCATGATGTCACGTTTGATGTCAGCAACCATTGGGTATTTGACTTCGCCGATGCCACCTTCGCTGATTGGGGTTTTACGCCATGCGTTGTGAACGAATTCAGAGTCGAAGGAAATGCCGATGACTTCAACACCGCGCTTTTGAAATTCTTCATAACGGTGATCAAACGCGATCAGCTCAGAAGGGCAAACAAAAGTGAAGTCCATTGGCCAGAAGAAGATAACGGCTGGACGACCATTCAGGTGTTTTTTTAGGTTGAAATTACCAACGATTTCACCGTTACCGAGAACCGCTGCGGCTGTAAAGTCAGGGGCTTGGCGGGTTACTAGAACCATAATTGACTCCTGTGATTTTAAAAAGGTGTTATGTAGAAACGGGTTACAGCATAAGGAATTAGGGTAAAGCAATAAAGGATAAAATACCAATTGATATAATAGGTTTTGCCTATCAATAATTTGCTTTTAATTCCTTTTAGCCTAAATAAGATAAAGCTATTTGGAAAAAGTGCAAGGTTCTGGCGAAATATCTTGCTCAAGCAGTCGCTTATCTGTCGCCAGTGCCATCATGTGTGGATAAAACTTCCAAAATAGTGCTTCAAAATCAAGATAATGCATTTCGATATCTTGATACGATCCTGCCAGTGCTGATAATTTAGGGCGTCTGTGAGCCATACCTTTCAGTACATTGGCAATGCATGACATATCGGCATAGCGGATAAGCAGATTTTCTGACCAGAGATATTTGTTCAACTCCTGAAATTTTTCAGGCGTGAAGCTAAGATGCGGCTCTATCTGACTACAGGCAAGATGTACAAATTCAGGCAGGGAGTAATTTTTTTCAAGTTTGTCCCAATGCAGAGAAAGGAAATGATCCCAGATGATATCAAGGGTAATGGGAGCTACGCGTCGATACTCGCTACGAAACAGTGTGCGCGCTTCGGTGACCAATGGATGGCTGTCCGTCAGGCTGTCTATCCTACGGTGCAGGCGAATACCTTCTACAATATCGGGGCTGAATAATCCTTTTGGAGAGCCACGGACAAAATCCGCCATTAAATTGCCCAGTAAGGAACTTTCCGATAATGCAGCCAAATGAAGATGTGCGAGAAAATTCATAACGAGAGTATACCGGAAAGAGTGAAACTAATATGCTTCTTTGTTGCACCCTTGTGCGTGCGGCACTAGACTAGTCCGCCTGTTTTTTTGAATGATACAGATAAAATGCGTGTCGCTGATTTTACATTTGAACTGCCAGAAGAGCTGATTGCTCACTATCCCCAACCGCAGCGGAGTGGTTGCCGTCTGCTTGCCCTTGATGGCGAAACCGGAGGGCTGACGCACGGTATTTTCACTGATGTGCTGGATAAGCTGGAAGCCGGTGATCTGCTGGTTTTCAATAACACCCGAGTTATTCCTGCGCGCCTGTTTGGTCGTAAGGCGACGGGTGGGAAATTGGAAGTTTTAGTAGAAAGGATGCTGGATAATAAGCGAGTACTTGCTCACGTTCGTGCGTCCAAGGCACTGAAAGAAGGTGCAGAGCTTCTGCTGGGCGAAGATGAAAGCATCAGGGCAACAATGCTGGCGCGCCACGATACTTTATTTGAAATCCGTTTTGATGATGATCGTGATGTATTGACCATTTTGGATGAAATTGGTCACATGCCGTTGCCACCGTATATTGCCCGTCCTGATGAAGAATCGGATCGCGAATTATATCAGACGGTCTACAGTGAACGCCCTGGCGCTGTTGCTGCACCGACCGCCGGGCTGCATTTTGATGAACCCCTGTTGGCCGCACTGCGTGAAAAAGGCATCGATATGGCGTTTGTTACCCTGCATGTCGGCGCAGGGACGTTCCAGCCTGTGCGGGTGGAGACCATCGAAGACCATATCATGCATGCTGAGTATGCAGAAGTTCCGCAGAATGTCGTTGATGCGGTATTGGCGTGTAAGGCGCGTGGCAATAAGGTTGTAGCCGTGGGCACAACGTCCGTCCGTTCATTGGAAAGCGCGGCTCGTGCCAGCCAGAATGGCCTTATCTCGCCATTTTTTGATGATACCCAAATCTTTATTTATCCGGGATTTGAGTATCAAGTCGTTGATGCGCTGATTACCAATTTCCATTTGCCTGAATCCACGCTTATCATGCTGGTTTCTGCATTTGCGGGTTATAAAAATACCATGAATGCTTATAAAGAAGCGGTAGCTGAAAAGTATCGTTTCTTTAGTTATGGTGATGCGATGTTTATTAATCGCAACCCTGTGGCAGCGAAAGAGAAAGTATCGTAATTCCAGCTTGGCTGGCTTGAACGATGTTTAAACATAACATCAGACTGTTTTTCTGATACAGAGAAAATCAAAACTGAGGTATTAGACAAAAATGTAATTTAAAATCAGCCAGTTAACAACTTTAAATGTTGTTTCTGGCTGCTACATTTATCGGTCTGTGTCAAAAATGTGACAACACCGCTATATTTGGCTAAATGTTCGCCACTTAAGTGAGCGTACTTATTTACCATTTCCAGAGTCTCCCATCCGCCCATTTCTTTCAGTGCCATTAATGGGGTTCCGCTCTGAGCGTGCCAACTCGCCCATGTGTGTCTTAGGTCATGAAACCTGAAATCATCGATCCCTGATTTTTTTAACGCCCTGTCAAAATCAGTACGGCTTATTTGCTTTATGCGCTTGGCGTTAGATGAGAAAACAAACTCACATTCTCTTGGCAAATTACGCAGAATGGAAACTACTTGATCATTCAGTGGAACCGCCCTGGCCTTTCCTGATTTTGCGTTTTCTGCGGTTATGACAGCAATTCTTCTATCAATATCAACATTGCGCCATGTGAGAGAAAATATCTCGCCTTTTCTCGCACCAGTGAGCAGAGCAAAAGACACTAATTTTTTCATCCAGTCCAAAGACAGATTATTTATTAACTCAACCGCCTGATGCCTTTCAAGCCACCTTACGCGTACTTTAGCTTCCCTGAGTCGCGTCACATGGTGCGGCTTGATAATCCATCCCATCTTGTAAGCTAGAGAAAATGACCGCATAATAAATGCCCTATACCTGTTCTGGGTGGCATTAGATAACTTGCTCTTTGTCTCATTGCTATGGGTAGGCAGAGAGTTAGTTATCTCTTCGCTGGTGATTGATGATATCTTTCTCCCTTTGAAGATAGAAAGAAAATATCGGGCGTAGATTTGTTTATTAGCGAAACATGATTGAGGTTCCGCATCTCGCAAGGCCATGATAATCATTTCCTCAAAATATCGCTCAGGCTGTTTATCTAGCCTTTCGAGTTGCCACAGCTCATGTTTCACCTTGTCGTGATACTCCTGGGCTTTTAATTTGTCCTCCGTGCCAGTAGATCGTCTAATTCTTTCGCCATTTGGCGCTGATACATCGATCCAGTATTTGTTACTTCTTTTGTAGATCGGCATTGTGCTTTCTCCTTGCCACCGACTACAGCCAGCCGGAAAACATTATTGTCTTTTAAGTCTTGCTGTTCAAACTTTTTCAGGCTCTCTTCATTTGCTCTCCAAGAGCCACCGACTCGGAACATATGATATTTCAATGGATTTCTATATATGGTGTTGGTAGATATTTTGAGTTTTTCAGCCAATCCCCTGACGGTATAGTAATCATCTGCCATTCTTCATCTCCTTATCAATCATATCGACGTAGTATCTCAACCACATCACAGGCAAGAATTTGCTCTTTTGATGTGGCGACATAGCGGTTTCAAATCGGGGTAGGTACTGAGTGAGTATTGTTGCGGTTTGCTGGTCTGTTCGTTTTTTGTGGTGCTTGAGTTCTTTC
>NZ_JAQRFO010000044.1:0-35193 GCF_028598775.1 Xenorhabdus aichiensis | reverse complement strand
CCGACTGAGAAGGATTTATTTTGACGGTGAACGGTGTGCTGGTTAAACCTTCTTCAAGATTCATCCCATTACCATCGCTCGTTCCTGAATGATCTATGCCTTTATTTGTCAGTGTATAAGGCACATTAGGTATCGGTTCATTGGTGTAGTCTCTGACCAGTTTAATGTATAAATCACTTTTAAGTATTTTCTGGCAATCATGGCAATAAACCGAATTTTCATTATTCATCGATCTTTCTCCTGTTCTTTTTCTTGTTCCATCGCCAGCAGGTAATCCTGACTGGACACTTTTTCAATCCGCTGTCCGGCGTCGAGTTTTTGTCTTAACCATTGTTCAATCTGTGGTTCCAAACTGCCTTCTGGCTGATCCCATTGCTTCGCCATGCTGCCGTGGTTTTCCCATAAATCATTATAAAGTGAACTGGTTAACACTTTTAGGCCGTAAGGGGAGCGCAACCAGACCGCTTGCAGATGCTCACCCAGCGTAAACTGAATTTCAGGGTTTCCTTCTCCGCAATCTTTGGGGCGGCAAAACGGCATCGGCTGTGGTGTGTCGATCATCAGTTCTGTGACCGGCGACAGCATCAGTGACCAGTCGCCAGGCGTGAAGGCAGGTATCATCGCGCCAAAAACACGGGCATCCATAATGCGGAACAGCACCTGTTCGCCATTCATCATGACCAGTTGCCGGTGTTGCCAGTGGGTAAGCTGCTCCTGCCAAGGTATATGACTGCGGTATGCCCAGCCCCAACTGTTATCACTGAGTGCGTGCCGCTCCAGCATCTCCCCTACCTGGTATAGCTGGCTGCTTTTCGCCTGTACCAGCCACGGGCTTTGCTTCAGCATCTTGTGCATCGGCGTACCGCTGTAGAGCGGAAATGCCTGCTCAACCCAGTCGTTATGGTAAAACTGATCGACCGGATTGGGTTGCGCCAGCGAATTGAGGATAAAGAATACCGATGCATCATTGGATTTATTCAGCCATGCCTGCCAGCTTGTTGAGGTTTCTGTCATCATTTCTTCCGTCATTATGATTATTCCTTTTTGGCGGGTTTAATCACCGGACTGACATCCTGCTGTGCCAGTAACGGGCAGTATGGGTGAGCCGGGAATTCCACCATCGGCAACGGTGCTACACCTTCCGGTAATTGCAGTGCCAGCCCGCGCCCGCTGCCACCCGAACCCTGCCCGACATTAATCGGTGAACACAGAATGCCGCCCGGCGTGACTTTGAGAAACGTGCCACCCACTTTCAGCGTGATTTCAGATGCCGCTTCCAGCACCACTTTGCCGCCACTTTTCAGGTGAATTTCCTGTCCGCTGTCAATCACGGTGGCATCCCCGGTCTGGGTATGCTGGCTGCCGGCAATCCGGTGTGATACATCTCCTTCGGTGGTGATTTTGCGGGAGCCGGCGACCTGATGATGGTCATCGGCGCGGATATCGTGGTAGCGGTTACTGTCGATGCGGCTCTTCTGGTCGTGCTTGATATGCCAGTAAGCATCATTTTCGATATGGGCGGTAAAATCTTTCTGACCGTGGAAATAGATTTCTTCGCTGCCTTTCGCATCCTCAAAGCGCAGTTCGTTAAAACCTTTGCCCTTGTGGGTTTTGGTCTTGAAAGTCGTGCGGGTTTTCTGCGCCGGTAAATCCAGTGGCGGACGGTTCAGGCCGTTATAAACACACCCGGTGACGATGGGTCGGTCAATATCCCCGTTCAGATAAGAAATAATTACTTCCTGCCCGATACGGGGGATTGCCATAAAGCCAAAACCGTGACCATTCCAGCCCTGCGCCACCCGCACCCAGCACGATGCACTATCATCCGGTTCGTCATAGCGGTTCCAGTGAAAATGGATTTTGATAGCGCCATCCTTATTGACGAAAATTTCTTCCCCGTCGGGGCCGACCACGATGGCGGTTTCATCGCCATCCGCCAGCGGCTTATAGTGAAACGGCGGACGCCAGTCGGCAAGGCCGTCGATAAAACTGAAGGTGTTGCTGAGTGTGGTGCCTTCACCGCGATTGTCTCCCAGCGCCTGCGGGCAGCGCCCGTGGTGGTGGATGCTGATGATTTGCCAGCGGGCATTAAGCGGCGCATGGGGGTGACTTTTTATCTCGAAAATTTTACCCGGCATCAGTTTGATGCAGTTGCTGTTGCCGCTGCCGGTCTGTTTCTGGTTATCCAGCGCTTCCTGACGGTATTTTAAAAAGGGTTTGGCGGCGGCATCTTTTTGAAAGCGTCCATAACTTTCAAATACGGTATACGGTGTCTGGCTGCCAAAATCACGGAAGCCTTCGCTGCTTTGCATATGGGAGAGGTGATAGCGCGGGTTCTCCGGGTTGTAATCTTTATGCAGACTGCGTTGCGGACTCATACCAACGCCTAGCCGCACCTGATAAATCGTATCGACGCCGTATGCCGTTTCCGGCTGGGGCTGGTATTGCAATGGCAGACCCGCCGTCATTCCCAGATGGCTGTCACTGAAAAACGCCGTTTCATCTTCAAACCAGAAACTGCATCCCTCTTCCGCCGCCAACCGGCTGAAAAACGCATAATCCGATTCGCGTTTCTGGGTGACATATTCCCTGTCTTTCAGCCCCCTTGTGGGGCTTTTTTTTATCTGCCCTTCAACATTAATTCCCTTTAAAATCAAAGTGATAATTTTCATTAAGCAACTGTAGATGATCTGAAATTTTCCAAGTGTGGACACTCGCGTGGACACTTTAGTTATCTACAGTTGCTTCTGGCTACTAGATTTCTATACCTTCACTTAATGGATTCAATGTGATTGCTAACTGCAAATAATCGGGTGCCAAATGCGCATACGCCATCGTCTGTTGTATGTTGGCGTGCCCTAAGATTTGTTGCAGTGCGACAATGTTTCCACCTTTCATCACAAAGTGACTCGCAAATGTATGGCGCAGAACGTGAGTTGCCTGTCCTTCCGGTAAATCAGGTTTTATTGACCTCAATTTCACACGAAAACTTGCGTAATCAACGTCAAATAGCTCCCCTGATTTTTGTTTGATTTCCTTTTCTAATGTCTTGGAGATCGGGATTGTTCTTTGCTTACCATTCTTGGTTTTCAAAAATGTAACCCGACCGTTTTTTACTTGGGCACTTTTCAGGGTTTCGGCTTCCCCCCATCTGGCACCCGTGCTGAGACATAACAGTGCAATTTTCCTTTCATCCCCGGAAAGAACGGATAACAGCATGTTGATCTCTTCTTTTGTTAAAAAGGTCATTTCAGGTTGTTGCTCTTTTAGCGGAGGTAGTCCATTCAGAGGGTTGTCACCGCTAAAAACTTCGAGCTTTTGCAATGTTGTGATCATCCCTGATAGACGGTACATATCCCGGTTTATCGTTGATGCCTTGATACCGTCAGAGAGGCGATTACTTCGGTGTTCCAGTAAAGCATGTTTATTGAGACGGTTTATAGATGGATCATTGAGCAACTTGATTGTTTTTTCTAGTTGCCGTTTTTCTATCGTGCCGTTCTCCGCTGTTTGTCCGTGATACAACCACCATAATTTAAGTAAATCGCTCAGACTTTGTCTGTTAGATGATTTTCCCGGCTTTGGAGCATGAGCCAGTGTGTAACGCTCAAAAGCAACAGCTTCTGCTTTTTTATCAAATTTCCGTCTGATCCGACTTCCAGTTCGGCCAACAGGACGGATGTCCACCATATACCGACCATCATCGAGCTTCTTAATTGGCATGACGAAGCCCTCCGATGTAACAAAGTGATTGTGTTTCTATCCAGTCAAGAAAGTCCTCATGTAGTGTTAGCCAGTTTTCCGGCCTAAGTGGTGTGACATTTTGTGTTTTACACCATCAGGGGAGAGAGTCGGGCTAATTTGACCAGACTCAGGAGCAGTCTTATCGGTCATTAGCCACAATGCGTATTTTTCAAATTTAGGATGCATAGTGATCTTTGTGATTGTTTCCCAGCTAGGTTCTCTGTATCCAGCCTCTATCTTCTTTAGTGTACTGATTGATATACACATAACCTCACACAATTGTATTTGTGTGAGGTTTTCTGCTGATCGAATGGCTTTGATTTTTTCTGAAATCTCCATTGACAAGGTTCCTGTTCGTGTTCTAGTATCTAGCTCAACGTTCCTACTTGTGTTCCATTGAGTGCGTGAAACACTCAGAGTTAGCCCCTTAAGCAACTCTAAGCGTTTGAGTAAAGCAGGGTAACAAATGAGCCTAAAAAATACGAGGTTCCTAGATTTGACCGCTGTTTAAAGTATAGAAAAGAAGGTGAAAAATGTTAGAAGAAAATCCTGATGGTTACATGCAAGTTTACTACCCAGTAGATGCAGTTCCTTATCAGAAGTTTGCTGACTTAATCGGCAAAACTCATGGGGCTGTTAAGGGGATGGTTGATAAGGGTAAGTTACCAACTGTTTTTTGGCAGAACCCTGATGTAAAAGAAATCGATGGTATTCCTGCGAAAGTACGCGGTGAGAACTGGGTTTATATTCCTGAGTTCAACAGAGGAATGCGTGACGCATTTCTAAATCGCCCAAAAGAACAGCGTGACGCTTGGCTATTGTGGATTGGGTTGTAACGAGGTCAGAAAATGCAAAAACTTCTACCAACACCAGAGGAATTAAGTAAAGGACGAATCAAATTCGGTACGTTATTAGTTCGCCCTTTACGTAAAAGTGTTGTTTGTGCAATCCCACGCTATCAAGTTGAAGACGGCTCATATTGCTACGGTAAATTTGATTCTCGTGAACAGGCGTTAGGTTTTTGTGAACAATTATACGGGGGCAGAATAAATGGACGGATTAAAGAGGGTGCAGCATCAGTATAAAGTCACCAGTGCTGACTTTTGCAAAATTAAAGTAACCGGCACTAAAAAAGAAAACCCTTTGATGATGACTTTAGTTTCAATTGGTTTAGCGTCAACAATATTAACCCCGTTATTATCCATACTGTAAAGGTGATGCTATGGCTAATACTGAATATCATAGCGCAGTGGTATTAACACTGGATGAAAAAATAGACGGCATGTGTCATACAGCGCAGATAAAAGGTACTGTTTTTGTTTCAGTATCAAATAGCGATAAAGCTATTTCTGAATTTATAAAAAACATGCGTGACCGTACTAATAATCGAAAACGCAATAATAAAAAATTATTGCATGGGCTTTTTGATTTGGCCGGATTACCTGAATCAAGATATGAATCTCAATATGAGGATTTCACCTCAGATGAAAGACGTTCATTAAAAGAGGCTATGATTCAGCTTCAAGCGTTTATGTCATGGATGCCTAAAAATATCGCCATTTAATTAAAGCCCGAAAGATAAATTTTATGACGTTCATCGTCAGGACTTCTTATTACCTAAAAACAGGAAATAGAAAAATGGAAAATAAACATTTAATCAGTGGCTATGACCCTGCGGATGCTGAATCACGCGATGGCTCCGTGACTGTTTTTTCTTATGAGTATGTTCAGCAATTAATTAAAGACACGCGCAAGGCAGAAAGACAGCATTGCGCGGATTTATATGCCATCCGTTTGGTGAAGCTGTCCGCCCATGTTCTGGATAGCAAGATGGGCCCTTCTGCCAGCGCTGCACTTCTGCAAAGCGAATCGGAAAATATCGAACGTCAGGCGCAGGAGTGGAACCATGTCTAAAGCACTCGACCTCGCCATTCAGCACGTTGATGAAATGCTGGAACGCCGGATAGCCGCGCATGTCAACCGCCCTGTCGGAGTTTCTGCTTTTAAGTGTGAGAGCTGCGGAAATCCCATCCCCGAACAACGTCGAATGATTATTGCCGGTGTCACCTTCTGTACACCTTGCCAAGACGTTTTTGAACTGAAACAAAAACATTACCGGAGTGAGTGAGATGAGTTTTTTACGCCGTGTTTCTGTTACTGAACGGGAATTTAATATCATTAAAAATAATCGGTTTGTGAGCGTTGTTAATACGTTAGAAAAGGGACTGACTGAAAAACAGTTAAAGAAAGTAGCTCAATCTTATCTTTTCGATCATATCAATCTTGGATATCTTTTCGATGATGCCACTTTCCCAGCGACTATATTATTCGGTGATTTAATCCTGATTACGATGATGGGTGAAGAGGGTTTGATTGATAAATCCTCACCCCGGATAACGATACTGGTTGATGAAGTTTATCATTTTATCAACCGAATGAGCGCACCTAATGAAATCTGTATTAATTTTTATGAATATTCATTATTAGACTCTTCTTATTTTTGTTATGAGGATACTGACAATGGCAAATAAAACCATCCTCAAATGGGCAGGTTCAAAAGTCCGCATTATGGATAAGTTATTGCCGCATCTGCCAGCAGGTAAGCGACTGGTTGAACCGTTCGCAGGTTCCTGTGCTGTCATGATGAATACGGATTACGACGAGTATTTTCTTGCCGATATCAATGCGGATTTAATCAAACTATACCAAGTGATTCTGTGGGATGACGAACGTTTTATTCGCGATGCTAAAGAATACTTTGAAAGTAATAATCGTCAGGATATATATTATTCTCGCCGCGCCGATTTTAATGATAAGACAGTTTGGAAAGGTGAATATCGTAATTCCATTCTATTTTTATATTTAAACCGCCATTGCTATAACGGATTGTGCCGATATAACGCCTCCGGTGAATTTAATACTCCTTATGGGAAATATAAAAGCGTCTATTTCCCAGAAAATGAAATTCGCGCATTTCATAAAAAAGGGCGACAAGCGAGAGTCACCTGTCTGGAATGGCAGGATACATTAACGCTCGTTGAATACGGCGATGTTGTTTATTGTGATCCGCCGTATTTAACTAAAAACGGCGCATTTACCCAATATCACTCGTCTGCTTTTACCCCAGCCGATCATGAGCTATTAGCCGTTATTTTACACACACTGAATAACGAACTCGGCGTACCTGTCACCGTGTCTAATTCCATCGATGCCAAAGCGCTTTACGCTGACCTTGGTTTCACTGTCCATGAAATAGACGCCCCACGCACGATTGCCGCCAATGGCGACCGTCAGCCTGCAAAAGAAATTATTGCGGTGTTGGAGGCGCGGGCATGAGTGAGTTGCTGGAACACAACAGCGGGACACAATCCCCAACGCACGAACCTGCTATCGTGCTTGATCCCAAAAATGGGGTCTATATCACCGACACCCGCTTTGCTGTCGTGGCCCATGAGAAACAGGGCAAGCTGGCGCTGTTACAGGTCGGCACGTATAACCGCAGTTATTCACTGGTTGGCTGGCATGACAGCGACGTGTCGCTGGTTGCTGAACTGGTGAACCTGCATGTGTCGCATATCAGGCACCAGATGCGTTCAGTTGATGATTATCTTAATACGGTCGAGGTGATCACCCGTCGTTGTCAGACCGCGTTGAATCTGTTGAATCCTGATACGTATGGCGGCATTGTTGTATGAGCCGTCGCCTGATTAATTTTAATACCCTGCCCGACGCTGAACCCGCCAATGGGCATTATGCCTATTGGTGGAATGCCCCACGCCATCAGGCGATTGTTGGTTTTGAAAGACCGCTTACCCGTGAAAGGTTGATTCAGGGGCAAGCGATTTTAGCTGACATTGACGCATTGCCACGCATCCTGCGTTATCCCTTTAGAAAACGTTACGAAACCACACTTAAGGAACAGGGAGTTCGCAAGGCCCAGGATTTTCTTTATTTCGACTTCCATCAGAAATTCTGGCCGCGGATTGTCTCCGTGACCCGCCGCTTTGAAATGGATACCCAGACCACGCTGACCGCCACGGCCAGAATATCAGCCGAAATCAGCCAGTTTAACCGCCTGCCCGATCTCCATAACAAACAGTTAAAAATGCTGGCGACAAAAATCGCCGCCGGGTTTTTCAACCTGTTTGAACAGTATTGCGATCAGTGCATTGCCAATGAGAACGGCAATAAAGAGGCACTTTATCGGATGCGCAACCTGCACCCGATTTACGGTGAACTAGCCAAGATTGCCCGGGGTTTGCATGTCACTCCGGTTTATTATCAGCGTTACCGCAAAAGAATACTGAAAGCGGAAAACGTGGTTTCGGCCGTGTCGCGGCTGGTGAATGACGATTTTTGGTATCGCCAGCTCAAGGCACATCGTACCCGTTGGCGCGAAGCGCTCCTGATCGCCGCAATGGCGGTCAATAAAAACCGCTCCCCGTATGCCAGCCGTCAGGCCATACAGGATGTGAAGTCACAGCGCCTTTCCAATATGCAATACCTTCAGGCGATGGATATTGAGGACGTGGAGACCGGCGAGCGTTTTGATCTCGTTGAAAAGGTTATGCAAAGCATTTCCAATCCTGAAATTCGCCGGATGGAACTGATGGCGCAGATTGCCGGGATTGAACGGGTCGCCACTGCCCGGGGTGATATCGGCATGTTTATCACGATCACCACGCCGTCAAAATATCACCCTACCCGCCTGATGGGTAAAGACAAGATCGCAGTGCTCAATAGCAACTGGGCCGATGAAGCCTACACACCGAAAGACGGCCAGCGTTATCTGGTGTGCGTCTGGGCAAAAATCCGCACCGCGTTTAAGGATGCGGGTCTGAATGTTTATGGTGTCCGTGTGGTTGAGCCTCACCATGACGGGACGCCCCACTGGCATCTCCTGCTGTTTACCGATAAGGCCAGCCGGGCGGAAGCAGTCGACATCATGCGGAAAAAAGCCCTGCAAGAAGATGGCGATGAACGGGGCGCGAAAAAGTACCGCTTTGAATGCCGGCACATGAACCGGGGCGGCGCAGTGGGGTATATCGCGAAATACATCGCCAAGAATATCGACGGTTACGCTTTGGATGGCCTGATCGATAAGGAAACCGGTAAGCCGTTGAAAGATGCCGCCTCCGCCGTGACGGCGTGGGCGTCAACATGGCGTATCCCGCAATTTCATTTTTATAACCTGCCCTCTAAAGGGGCGTATCGCGAGTGCCGTCGCCTGCGCAGTATCAGTATTGCTGACCAGATGGGCGAGATTGCCGAACAGGTACGGGCAGCGGCTGATATCGGTGATTTTGAAAACTACATTCTGTCACAGGGTGGCCCCTGTACGCCCCGCGATCAGCAGACTGTCCGTGTCGCCCGTGAACTGGACGACAAGCTCAATCCCTATGATGAAACCATTTCCAAGGTCGTGGGGATTTACGCGCAACTCAATCCCGGCGCCGGCGTGGTGAAAACACGCGAGCGCGAATATCGCATTATCAAAAAACTCCAGAGTCACAATCCGGCGCCTGAGCCATCAGGCGAGGGTTTGAATCTTTTAAAGAGCGCCATCGGCGCGCCTCGGAGTCCTGTCAATAACTGTGGGTCGGGGTATTGGCAGGGAGTTGAAGAAGGCGCAATGCTCCCGCCTGATTTAACCGGAAAGGCATTATCGGATGTTCTCCAATGGGGATGGGCAACCGAGATTAACGCCGCTGAGAATGGCGCACAGCGCGAAGAAACCGGCGTTTCAGGGAAAAGGGTTATCTCCAGGATCACATTAACGCGAAAAGAAGAAGCGCTATTGCCTGATGTGATGAAGTTTACGGCGTCAATGGGTATGCCCATCAGCTCTGAATCGATGGCGATGATGTTTGTGAAAGGCATGAGTATCAGCTTTGACAGCCAGATGATGCGGTTTGCTGATGGCGAAGTCAGGCTGGTTGAAACGGAAGACGGGCGGGTGCAAAGACAACGCGAGTTTGACGCCCGCAAACAGGAACGCCGCGAAGCACTGCGGCAGCGGATTAATAACATGGGTGAAATGAGGAAAACGTGATGAACGGAAATATTTCAAATTTTGGCATCGTTATTCGAATTAACGGCAAAACGGGAATGATTCATATGTCCCCTTCAATGAAACGGCTGTTATCAGCCCTTTGCCTGAACAGTTTAAAAGAAGATGGCCCACTTAAGTTTATGCCGATGGAAGGACTTGAATTAATACCTGATGTAGAAACCTTTGGAGAACAGGAGAACCAGAAATGAATAACATCATCTTAAATTTAAATACCGAAATTGTTTACAACATTAACCGTAAATTTGTTTTAGATTTATTCGTCTGGCAGAAACGCTGGAAAGCCAATCAACATCACCGTAATCGCTTTTTGCATAAGTACAGACAGGCCGGGGCTGATTATTATTTCGTGCTGGAAGCTTTAAGTGATGCCTGTCGGACTGGTAGAAATAAGATTTTTATGTCTGATAAAGATTGGCTACGGAATTTTGTTTATAACGTTGCTCAGTATTTTCCTGAACAGCAAACGCACTTAACCGAAAATGCCGAAGATATCCGGTTACTGACGCTCAGTAATGGCGCTGAAATTTATTTTTTACATGGGGATAGTTCTGTTGCTGGTATATGCGGTGATGTGTATGTCTCTGAATGGGCCTTTTGGGATGACCCTATCAAACTGATACGTCTGGCATTGGGGCTTTCACTGCATGAACAATGGCATAGAACGTTTTATTCCTCCAGATGTTCAGGAGATAACGGTGAGGCAGCCTATAAGGAATTCTTTACTCGGAATTGCGTCAAAGGTGAATCGGCTTTTTTCGATACAGTCACATTGTTTGATGATGTTGAAAATCGCTTAGATGAGGAACGGAACCGTAACATGTGCTCACCGCAGGCTTTTGAAGAGCTGTTTTTGTGCCGCTTGCCGCATCCGCGTTGGTGATCAGGGAGAACAAACCCAATGGCTAAATCCCCCGCAGAACGTAAAGCCGCCCAGCGTCAACGCCAGAAAAGTTCTGGCGTTACCAAGATAGAACTGCTGATCGATAATCAAGAATTGGACATGTTGAAACAAAATTGTGAATTAAGACGGCCGGGACGCGAACCCTATAACGTGGTTGAATACCTCACGCTGCTGATTCGTAAAGACGATGCGGAATTACGTCAGACAATGGAAACACTGGCAGAGCAGCAATGTCAAAAATGTGGTGATGCACTTCCGGTGACAGAATGCTGCCTGTCTGGTGATTTAGCTTGTTGGGCTACGCTGGGTTGGCATGAGGTGAAGTTGTGATGGTGTGACATGTCACAAAATGATAATCTCATGATTTATGTGTAATATTATTTCATATGGAATATTTTATGAAAAAAATTATAGCCACTTCTATCTTGGCATTAACGCTATCTGGATGTGCTGGGCTTGAATTTGAGCCGCCTGCAAAAGGCAAGCCGTATGCTGTGTATACCTCAGACAATGAACCGAAGTATTTAGCAAGTTGTTTAGCAAATGAGTGGGGAACATATGATCCATTGATTCTGCATAGCTATAAACCTGAATACTGGGGTTACAGTGTAGATACAGTCCATTTTAAAGACGGTGAATCAGCTGATGTTTATAGAAAAAATGGTAAATCAGTGATTAATTTCTATGCGGCTAGCGATAGCAATAAAAAACGCCTGAAAGAGCGTATAAGCGCTATGGTAAAAGCCAATAAGTTCTGCGTAAATGCTGAGCTTGGTGAGGCACCAGCTAAAAGAGATGCAAATGGGAAAATAGTACTCTGGTAATTTATTAGCCACATTCAATAGATCAATCAGCTTTTAAGCGGATTGATCTTTCCTCTCATTGATAATGATATTTCGTTTACTTAACTGCATAAAAGTATTTATTTCCCGCACCAATCTGCAAAATTCAACAAAGATCTCACACCTCATCAAGCCCCAGTACTGGCGCGCTTCAAACGATCCCGTGCAGGTGCATAAAAAGCACTGCATTTAGTGAGCAGGCGTGGCGGGGTCATGACTGCGCGCGGTGGTGTTTGATGGCCGTGGCGACCTCAAATTTCATTATGCAATCATTACTGATGAAATTATATTTTATTCGGGCAAAAAAAGACCGCCATGCAGGCGGCCACTCAGACAAGGGGGGACGTTATTCTTCATCCTCCAATGAATAGCGCTCAAACCGGATCACCTCTTCCCCTATCCAGTCATTCAATTGCTTCATCTTGCTTTGCAGCGGCATCAGCTCATTGCGCACAAAGACCTTGGCCGCTTTCTCCACATCGCCAAAGCCGCCGGTATTCTGTGGGATAATCCCCATCATCTGCGGCGGCACGCGATGCGCGGCCAGCATATCGTCACGGCTGACATTCTTGATATTTAAAAACTCATCTTTGGCCGCCGCCTCGGAAAGCGGGATGGTCTGAATGCCGTCTTTCTTACCGCCGGGCGCATACAGAAACAGGTTGCGGAAGTTGCCGGGGCCTTTGCTGTTCTTTAACGCATCCCGGATATTGTTCACATCGGAAATATTTTGTGAGGCATCACTGATATACAGGATATAACCCGCATGGCTGCCGTTCAGGTAATACTTGCGCCGAAACAGCGTGGCCGATTCATTCAGCAGGGCTGAGGGCAACGCCGCCAGATATTCGGGCAAACCGTACAACTCCTGATTAATGTCAGGTTCAATCAGGTGAAACACGTGCCCCGTCTCGAACGCATACGGTTGGCTCTGATAGCCATAACGCACAAACCAGTAGGTGTCCAAATCTTCCCCGCGCCGGGTGAATTTGGCCGGGCAATGATGCAGGCTTAAAGGTTGGCCAAGGCGATTTTTGCGTAACTCCAGATAAGCATTGCCGAACAGCATAAAATCCAGCGCCCACGAATCGAACGCCTGCCGGCTCAGTAACCGATGGGAAACAAAGGTGCTGGTCAGAATATTGCGTTTCACATACACCGCGCTGCTGTGGTGCGGGGCTGCTCGGAACGACCGCGCCAGTCCGTTAAAACTGATCGGCGGCTCGTACCAGTTATCAACCAGGGCACATTCCAGATAATCAAACACCTCGCGCTTGTCCAGTACGGGGATCGGGTCGCCAAAGGTGAAGGCTTCCATTGACTGGGCAGGGGTTTTCACCGGCTGGCGTTTTTTACTTTTACGGCTCATTAGTAGACCTCGACGATGTTTCTGTGTTGGGGGGTGTCACCGGTGATCGGTTCGTTAAACAGGGCGTGCATGGTGGCCCAGGCCAGATCGGCATGGCTGGCCTCCTCACTACGGCTGGCTTCATAGGTCGGGCGGTTGCCGCTGGCGGTGGTCGAACGGCGGATAGCCATAAAACTCTGGGCGATGTCCGTCTGTCCGGCGTCAAACTCCAGCCGGCGATGGTTGATGATGTCCCACGCCTTCAGCACCAGGGCGTTTTTGACCGACGGGTTATAGACAAACTCCCGTGCTGCCGGGAAAAACTCTTTGACGTTCTGGTAAACTCCATGCCCGACGCCGGTCGAGTCAATGCCGATATACTCCACATTATACTGTTCGGTCAGACGCTGGATGGCGTCCGACTGGGCGCGAAAGTCCATCCCGCGCCACTGGTGCCGCTCCAGAATGCGGAACTTACCGCCCGGCACCCGCGGCGGTGCGATCACCACACAACCGGCGCTGTCCCCCTTTTCGCCGCCCTTGGCCGGGTCATAACCGATCCAGACGGGGTTGTAACCATACGGGCGCAGCATCAGGGGCTGGACGTCATTCCAGATTTCCCAGCTATCGACCATGCAGCCCTGCATCAGGGGCAGTGAGAAAATGGATTCGATATCGTCCATAAACTCACACATCAGCAGGTTCTGGTACTCGTCGGGGCTGTATTCCAGCCGTAACTGGTCAAGGTCAAACAGGGTACAACCGCCCCTGACGGCATCTTCAATCGTGACAATCTGCCGCCACTGGCCGTCGGCACACCGCAGGCCGCCGCCCAAAACGTCATGGCTGACATCAATGTCAATGCGATCTGCCTTGGCGCGTCCCCGGTTAATCAGTTTGCCCGACCAGTACGGATAGGCGCTGTGGGTCAGGCTGGACGGGGTGGAAAAATAGGTCTGGCGCCAGTGTTTGTGTATCGCCATCCCGGAGGCCACCTTGCGCAGATCCTGAAAGCGCGGTATCCAGAAATATTCATCCAGATAGAGGTTGCCGTGATAGCTTTGCGCGGTGCGGGCATTGGTGCCGAGAAAATACAGTATCGCCCCATTGCTCAGGGTGATCGGATCGCCTTTCAGTTCGACATCCACTTCCCGCGCCATTTCAAGGATGTACTGCTTGAAGACATGCGCCTGTGCCTTACTGGCTGACAGAAAAACCTGATTACGCCCGGTCGTTAAGGCATCCATAAACGCTTCACGGGCAAAAAAGTAGGTCGCGCCGATTTGGCGGGATTTCAGGATATTGCGGATACGGTGTTTATGTCCCTCGTCATACCAGACTTTCTGATAACCGAACATGTTTGCCTGAAAAAGCGTTTCCAGCTTTTCGATCTGTTCGTCGCTAAAGACGTTCTTTTCCGGTGCCTTACGTTCGCCCTTGTTACGGTTGGCCACCTTCGGGTTCAGGTCGGCTTCATTGCCGCCGTGACTGTACTTGTTAATCCGCGCCTGCCGCTCTAACTGGCGGTACAGCAGGTCGATTTCCTTAAAGTCCCTGCCCTCTTTCTGCTCCTTGGCGATCAGTTTACACAGCCGTACCTCCAGGGACAGTTCGACCCGCTCAAACGGGGTCACGTCATCCCATTTGTCGCGGCGTTTCCAGCTATGGATAGTGGCCGATTTCTCATTGAGCATTTCCGCAATACGCGCGACCCGATACCCGTTGAAATACAGGTGCATCGCGTGTTTTCGGGGATCCAAGTCGTTTATCGTTTTCATGCCGCCAGACTACAGACCCGTTCGCGATTTCTCCGTGCCTGCCCTTTGTGCCAGCCCCGGCACAACCACATTTTATTGTTTCCCCGGCGCGACGACACAAACTAAGAGGCCATGACTGACCCATATAACCGGGGCTTACAATGCCGAAGAAATCCAAACCGTTTCGTATCTGTGTGGAAGGCGCCACCACCGACGGGCGCAAAATCCAGCGTGACTGGCTGACTCAGATTGCGGATAGCTACAACCCGACCACCTATGGCGCCCGCATCAACCAGGAGCATTACAATTATTCATGGAGTCCGCGCTTCGGGGATGTGGAATCCGTCTACACCGAAGAAATCAAGGACGGCGCACTGGCCGGCAAGCTGGGGCTGTACGGGATCCTCTCCCCGACAGAAGAACTGATTGAGCTGAACCGCAAGCGCCAGAAAGTCTACACCTCAGCCGAGATCAACCTGGATTTTGCTGACTCCGGCGCCGCGTATCTGGTGGGACTGGCCGTCACTGACAGCCCGGCCAGCCTCGGCACCGAGATGTTAAAGTTCAGTGCCGGCGCGGCCATCAATCCGCTCAATGGCCGCAAGCAGCACGCTGACAACCTGTTTACCGCCGCCGAAGAGACAGTACTCGAATTTATTGATTTACCCGAAGAAAGTGACAAGCCCTCACTCTTTTCCCGTGTCCAGACGTTCTTCCAGAAAAAACAGCAATCTGACGATGCCCGCTTTAACGATGTCTATCAGGCGGTTGAACTGTGCGCCAAAGAGCAGCAGGCCACGGCGGACACCGTGAGCGCATTTTCTCAACAAATCAGCGAAGTGGCTGACCTCAAACAGAAACAGACCGCACTTGAAACCCGGTTGAATGACTTAACCACGCAATTAAGTCAGCAAGACAGCAAACCAAACCAGCGCCCTGTTTCACTGGGATCGCAGAACGCCGACACCCCGGCCAGTGAACACCTGACCAACTGCTAAAGGAACCCAGCCCCATGAAGAACCAAACCCGATTTAAATTTAATGCATACATGACGCGACTGGGCGAAATCCACGGCGTTGAGGCCAGCGCCTTTAGCGGCAAGGTGCAGATCGAACCGTCCGTGGCGCAGACACTGGAAGACGAGATCCAGCAAAGCGCCGACTTCCTGCAAAAGGTCAATGTGCTTCCGGTTAGCGAGCAATCCGGCCAGGCGATTGGCTTAGGCGTCGGCTCCACCATTGCCGGCACCACCGACACCGACAGCCAAGACCGTGAAACCACCGATCCGACCCGCCTGACGGCGATTGAATACAAGTGCGAGCAAACGAACTTTGATACCAGTCTCAGTTACGCCAAGCTCGATTTGTGGGCGAAGTTTCAGGATTTCCAGTTACGTATCCGTAACGCCATCATTCGCCGCCAGGCGCTTGACCGCATCATGATCGGCTGGAACGGCATCAGGCGCGAAAAAAGCTCCAACCGCACGAAATACCCGATGTTGGAAGATGTGAATATCGGCTGGCTGGAAAAAATCCGCCGGGATGCGCCCACCCATGTCATGAGCAGCATCATTGACGAAAACGGCAAAGTGATTGCCACGGTGATCCGTGTCGGTGAGGGCGGTGATTTCAATAACCTGGACGCGCTGGTGATGGATACAGTCAACAACGCCATTGACCCCGAATATCAGGATGATACCGAACTGGTGGTGATTTGTGGCCGTGAACTGCTGGCCGACAAATACTTCCCGCTGGTCAACCAATCCCAGCCTAACAGCGAAAAAATGGCCGCAGACGTGATTATCAGCCAGAAACGCATCGGCAACCTGCCGGCGATACGGGTGCCGTACTTCCCGCCCAAGGCGCTGTTGATCTCCCGGCTGGATAACCTGTCTGTCTACTATCAGGAAGGCACCCGCCGCCGCTCGGTGCTGGATAACCCCAAACGTGACCGCATTGAAAACTACGAATCGGTCAATGAAGCGTATGTGGTTGAAGATTATCGCGGGGTGGCTCTGATTGAAAATATCGAGATGCTGCCGGCGAAAAGCCAGACCGCACAGCGGCAGACGGTCAGTGCCGTGATTGAAAAAGACCGGGTCAACGACAATGAAAAAGACCCTGTCAAAGACAACCAGGATCAGTAATGACCAGCCCGTGGCAACGTCACCGGATGCGTGAGCAGGCCAGGGAAGCCGCCCAACTGAACGGCCCCGCCCTGCAAAACAATGGCGGCTATAACCAGATGCTGCTGATGCTGGGGCAACACCGCCAACAGTTAAAGCGCATTCAGTCGATGGAGAGTAAGGCCGCGTTAAAGCGCAAATTACTGCCCCATTATGCCCCGTGGGTGACGGGGGTGTTACAGGCCGGTAATGGCGTCCAGGACGATGTGCTGATGTATGTCATGCTGTGGCGCATTGATGCCGGGGAGTATGACGGCGCATTGGATATTGCTAGCTATGCCCTGCAATACCATCTCACCATGCCACAGGGGCATAATCGCACCACGGGCTGCGCCGTGGCGGAAGAAATTGCCGATGCCGCCCAACGCAGCTATACCGCCAGGTCACCCTTGCCTCTTGCCACACTGGAGCGGGCAATCCATCTGACCCACGAGCAGGATATGCCCGATGAAGTGCGGGCAGAACTGTACAAATGGCTCGGCTACAGCCAGCGGGATAATGACCGGCCACAACCGGCTTATTGCTCCCTGAGCCGGGCGCTCGAACTGAACCACCGTGTGGGTGTGAAAAAAGATTTGGAGCAGCTCGCCAGAGTGATCCGCAATCAGAACCCCCACACTTAACGAACATGCCAACGCGCTAGGGCGGCACGGGGTGGCGACAGTCTCAAAACCCCGTCCACCGCCCACCTAACTTAAGGTGACCGTATGGATTTTATTGCCCCCGAACCCGCCAAAGATGCCGCTCTGACTATCAGCAGCGATCCGTTTTATCCGGCCATCAAAATGGGGCGTTACCGGGACGACATGCGCACCGACGGTACGGTAACAACACCCCGCTTAAAGCAGGCCATCGCCAATGCGATTGTTGAGGTTAACCGCGAGCTGACCCCCTGGCGGCGGCTGAATATCGCCAGGGGGTATGCCACGTTAGCCGCCATTCCGGCCGGTCTTATCGATCAGGAAAGCGAGCTGGTTTATCTCTATCACCGCGCCGTCTTCTGCCTGACCAAAGCCAGCCTGACCGAACGCTACCGCGATATCGACACCACTCAACCCGGCACGAAAAAGGCTGAGTCGATGGAAACCACCATTGACGACCTGTGGCGCGATGCGCAATGGGCGCTGCGCCGGATACAGGGGCAGGATCATGTGATGGTGGAGCTGATTTGATGCGGGTACGCGCACAACAATATGACACCGTGGACGCCCTTTGCTGGCGCCACTATGGACGCACACAGGGCGTCACTGAGCGGGTACTTGATGCCAATCCCGGTCTGGCCGATTGGGGGGCTATCCTGCCCCACGGCACTGAGATTGAACTGCCGGACATCGCCCCCGCTCCCGTGACACCGATGATTCAATTATGGGATTAGAACATGGACAAACAACCTGATATATGGGTCGAACTGCTCAATGGCCTGCAAAATTCGTGGCCGCAGATCTCCGGCTCTGCTTTGGCAATAGCCATTTGTTACGGTCGCCTGATTTATGACGGCGTAGAACGCAAGAACCGATGGGTTGAAGCGCTGCTCTGTGGTGCCTTGTCATGGAGTGCGTCCAGCGGGTTAGAGATATTCGGCATTCCGGGGAGTTTTGCCCCGGCAATCGGGGGGGCCATTGGATTTATGGGGGTTGAGAAAATACGGGGTATCGCTATCCGTGCTATCAACAAACGGATCGGGGGGCAGAATGAATAACTTTACCTTCAGCCAGCGCAGTGAAAATAACCTCAAGGGCGTCCAT
Organism: Xenorhabdus aichiensis; assembly: GCF_028598775.1. Classification (NCBI taxonomy): domain Bacteria; kingdom Pseudomonadati; phylum Pseudomonadota; class Gammaproteobacteria; order Enterobacterales; family Morganellaceae; genus Xenorhabdus; species Xenorhabdus aichiensis. Next base: position 16,598 of record NZ_JAQRFO010000044.1, on the reverse strand, counting down.
CCTGATTTGGTGGCGGTCGTTCGTCGTGCGCTGGCATTATCTCCGGTCGATTTCACCGTGATTGAAGGCCTCAGAACGCTTGAACGCCAAAAGCAACTGGTTGCTGAAAAGAAAAGCCGGACAATGAATTCCCGCCATTTGACAGGTCATGCGGTTGATCTGCTTCCGGTAGGGGCTGACTGGAATGATTATACCTGTTGGCTTCCGGTATTAAATGCCCTGCATCAAGCTGGTGGCGAGCTGGGAATAAAACTGCGGTTTGGCATGACCTGGACGAACAACCCCCATGATAAGCCGGCTAAATTTCTGGATGCGCCCCATATTGAGATACCGGTATGAAATTCAACAGTCAATACCTCACCCTAGGCGCTCTGATTATCGTCTCCGGCTTGCTTTGGCTCTCCCGTTCTCAGTATCAGAAAAAAGTCAAAGCCTATGACGGGCTGGAGACTCAGTACACGAATCAGCAGGCCATTACCGACAACGCTTTCCAATCCATCAGGATCATCAATGATATCTCACGAATTAATCGCGAAAGCCGGGATCGGTCAGCCGTGGATTCTGAGCAAACCAAAACGGCCATCAAAACGGTTGTTGTCAATAATAACTGCGCCAATCGCCTGGTGCCTGATGGGGCTGTTATCCGGTTGCAGCAACTCACGAACCGAATACGTGCCGGTGCCACCGATACCGATCCCGGCACATCTGCTCGCGGACTGTCGGTCTCCAGCCCTACCCGACACAATGACATGGAGTGACAGTCTGCTGCTGAATGTACAGTTACTGACGGTCATTGAGCAGTGCAATCTGGATAAACAGGCTATCCGACAAATCGAACAGACCAGACAGGTGCCCCATGAATAAGCCCCGATTACTGCGGGAACGGCTCACGGAAAAAATTAACTACCTGCGTGACAACCCCGAATATCTGCATGTGTTTGTTGAAGACGGCACCGTGCTGGCAACCATGGCGCCGTCACTGTCTTACGAATACGAGTACACACTGAACCTGATTATTGAAGGCTATCCGGGCGATCAGGATATCCTGATGGCGGTAGTCGGGCACTGGCTACGTGAGCACCAGCCCGATATCTTCGCCAATCCCGATAACCGCCGTAGCGGCTTTACCTTTGATATCAATATTCTTAATGACACCACCGCCGATATCAGTATTGATCTCAAGCTGACAGAACGGGTGCAGATCACCCAGCAAGGTGACGCCAGCACCGTGACCGCCCTCCCTGAACCCGAAAACCCGTTTGACCGGTGGTGACATGGAAAACAACGAACTGCAACCTCTGGACACGGCACTGGCCGCCCTGCTGACCCAACTTTCGCCCGCCAGTCGCAAGCAACTGGCCCGTGATATCGCCCGGGACTTACGCCAGAGTCAGATGCAGCGCATCCGCTCACAACGTAATCCCGACGGCAGCCGATTCACTCAGCGTAAGGCGAAGATCCTCACCGTACAGCGCGGGATGAAGTTTGTCTGGCGCGGGGAAACCCGTACCCTGAAAAACTGGCAGACCCGCAAAGGCAAAAACGGCCAGGTGATTACGGGCTATGATACCGAACGTAAAGCGGTTCGCAGCTTCTACAAAAACGATATCCAACGCATGCTGGAAGTCAAAACCGACCGCATCAACACCCGCAAGGCCAGTAAAAAGACCCGTATGTTTAAGAAGCTGGCGACGGCCCGCTACCTGCGACTGTCCGCCAATGACCGGGAAGCCGTGATCTTCTTCGCGCCGAAAGTGGCCGCCGTGGCCCGGGTACACCAGTTCGGCTTAAAGGAGCGGATGCGGGGTAAAAACATGACAGTCAAATACCCTGAGCGCCGGTTGCTGGGACTGACCCTGCAGGATATCCAGCATATCGAAGAACAAATTCTTTCCCACCTTACCCGCTGATGTGTGCCAGCGCGGACACAAACCCTATTATGTGCAGACAGAAATCTTTGGTGACATGTTGTGGGCATGAACACACAATTAACCGAACTCCTGCGCCGGCTGCGCAACCTGATCCGGATTGGCATCATCACCCAGGTGGATACCCCACGGGGACTGTGCCGGGTCAGAACAGGCAACCTTGAAACCGACTGGCTGCACTGGCTGACCGCCCGAGCGGGACACACCCGTACCTGGTGGGCGCCGAGTGTGGATGAGCAGGTATTATTGCTGTCCATCGGCGGCGACCTGACCACCGCGTTTGTCCTGCCGGCCATTTTTTCCGATGAATTCCCCGCCCCGTCGGCGTCTCCTGAAGCGGCGCACATTCGTTTTCCTGATGGCGCGGTGATGGAATATGAACCGCAATCCGGCGCATTGACCGTCACAGGCATTCAAACCGCCACCGTGACGGCCTCAGTCTCTGGCCATATTACCGCCCCGGAAATCACCTGTGTCGCCAGCACCCGGATCACGCTGGAGACACCGGAGGTCATCTGTACGCAGCTCATGAGCACAGGCAACCTGATCGTGCGCAACGGCGGCAAAATGACGGGCAATATTGAACACACCGGCGGCACATTCAGTTCCAACGGCGTGGTCGTGGATACCCATCAACACACGGGCGTCCGGTCAGGGGGTGACACATCAGGCGGCCCCGTCTGATGAGGTATCTCGGCATGAACCGACAAACCGGCGAGCGGCTGACCGATATCGCCCATATCCGCCAGTCGGTCAGTGACATTCTGCTGACCCCGGTCGGGAGCCGCCTTGCCCGCCGCCAATACGGTTCGCTGTTGTCTGAACTGATTGACGCGCCGCAAAATGCCGCCCTGCGCCTGCAACTGATGGCCGCCTGTTATACCGCTATCCGGCAATGGGAACCCCGTATTATTCTGACCGCCATCACCGTCAATCAGGGTATGGCCGGACAGACCACCGTTGATATTCACGGCTATTATCAGCCATCCCGCGATCCGATCACGTTTTCCGTCCCTGTGAGGTGAGACTATGCCAACCCTTGACTTAAGCCTGTTACCCCCGCCGGATGTCGTCGAACCGCTGGATTTTGAAACCCTGTTTGCCGAACGCAAAGCCCGGCTGATCTCCCTGACCCCATCGGCGCAGCGAGAGGCCCTCACCCGCACACTGGCGCTGGAATCGGAGCCTGTCACCAAGCTGTTACAGGAAAATGCCTACCGTGAATTACTTTTGCGCCAGCGCATCAATGAAGCGGCACGGGCGGCGATGGTCGCCTATGCCAAAGGCAGCGACTTAGACCAGCTCGGTGCCAATAACCATGTGCGACGTTTGGTCTTGCAGCCTGCCAACAATAACGCCGTGCCGCCTGTCCCTGCCGTGATGGAATCGGACGCGGATTTTCGGGTTCGTATTCCGCAGGCGTTTGAGGGCTTGAGTGTCGCGGGGCCAGTGGCCTCTTACGAATACTACGCACGCAGTGCTGACGGCCGGGTGGCCGATGCCTCGGTCATCAGTCCCGCACCGGCTTACGTCACGGTCAGCATCTTATCCCGTGACGGGAACGGGGCGGCCAGTGATGAACTGATCGCCGTCGTTAATGCCGCCCTGAATGATGAGGACGTGCGCCCCGTTGCCGATCGCCTGACCGTGCAGTCCGCCAGTATTGTTGATTATGAAATTGATGCCGTACTGTACCTCTACCCCACACCGGAGTATGAGCCGATATTGCAGGATGTACAGGCACGGCTGGCCCGTTACACAGCGGAACAGCACCGCATAGGGCGCGATATCGTGCGCAGTGCCATCTTTGCCGCCCTGCATGCCCCCGGCGTCCAGCGTGTTGACCTGAAAACACCGGCTACAGACATGGTGCTGGATAAAACCCAGGCCAGTTTTTGTACCCGTTCAGAGGTCATCATTGGGGGTTCTGATGAATAACCGCCTGTTGCCGGTCGGCTCTTCCCCGCTGGAAATTGCTGCCGCCGAAGCGCTCGCCAGTCTGGCCGATATTCCCGTCCCCCTTCGTGATCTGTGGCATCCGGATCGCTGTCCGGTGAAATTGTTACCCTATCTGGCGTGGGCATGGTCGGTTGACCGCTGGGATATGGACTGGCCGGAGCGTGTCAAACGGGAGTCGATTAACGCCGCGATGTTCGTCCATAAGCACAAGGGGACGATTGGCGCCATCCGCCGCGTGGTAGAGCCGTTCGGTTACTTAATCCGCGTGATTGAATGGTGGCAAAACCAAGACCCGCCCGGCACCTTCCGGCTGGATATCGGCGTGATGGACACCGGCATCACGGAGGCGACCTATTTTGAGCTGGAACGGCTGATTTTTGATGCCAAACCCGCTTCGCGCCATCTGATCGGCATGTCCATCCAGTTGGAAACCGGTGGCGCAGCCTATTGTGCCGCGGCCAGCTATGACGGCGATATCTTAACCGTTTATCCCTATGTTCCTGAATTAATCACTGTCACCGGCTCTGATGTCGTCGGTGTCGGTGTGCATGTTATTGATGAGATGAGGATTAAATCATGAGTATGAAATACTTTGCCCTGCTCACCCGACTGGGGGCGGACAAACTGGCGAACGCGGCCGCATTAGGCACAAAACTGGAAATTACCCAGATGGCGGTGGGGGATGGCGGCGGCAGTCTGCCCACACCCCATACGACACAAGCCCAACTCATTAACGAGCGTCGCCGCGCGGCGATTAATGTTCTGAGCATTGATCCTAAAAACACCCACCAGATTATTGCCGAGCAGGTGATACCAGAAAGCGAAGGCGGTTGGTGGATACGGGAAATCGGCCTGTTTGATAAGGACGGTATTTTGATTGCGGTCGGCAACTGCGCTGAAACTTACAAACCGCAATTGCAAGAAGGCTCAGGACGTACACAAACCCTTCGCATGGTGTTGATTGTCAGCAGTACGGATGCCGTGACGCTGAAAATTGATCCGGCTGTGGTGCTGGCCACCCGCGAGTATGTGGATTTACGGGTCACAAACTCCATTAAAGACCATGAGAACAGTCGCCGCCATCCCGACGCCACGCTTAAGGATAAAGGTTTTGTGATCTTAAGCAGTGCAGTAGACAGTCACAGTGAAACCCAGGCAGCAACTCCGAAAGCGGTTAAGGTGGCGTATGACCTGGCTAATGCCGCAAGGGATAATGCTAACGGCCGTGTGCCGGCGACACGCAAGGTCAACGGGAAGGCACTGTCTTCTGATATTTCGTTGGGTGCGGGGGACGTAGGGACGTATACCCCAGGGGAAATTGATTCCCGCGTCAATGAGGCTAAATCACTGGCGAATACCGCAACCCAAAATGCGGCTAATGCGAATAACAATGCTAATTCTCGTCTGGAGAAAAACCAGAACGGCGCAGACATCCCTGACCCAAAACGGTTTGTAGAAAACCTCGGTTTATCGGGAACGGTCGATCAGGCGGAAAATGCCTATCCGAAAACAGGCGGACAAATTACAGGGAAGGTTTATGCTGACGACGATATTGAAGCTAAAGGGTGGGTTGGCGGGACAACGCTGCATGATCGCCATAAAGATGGGCGATGGTCGCGAGCGTACAGCGAAGCATTTCCTCCTTCAGCGGCAGTGGTTGGTGCCTATTCGATTAAAGAAGCGAATGACCGTTATGCGCTGAAAAAATCCTCTGAAATGTTTTCGTGTGGGGGTGTCAATGTTGAGGCGACGCATGATTGGGCAGGCTTAAAATTAATAAATGTGACTGGTTATTACGTCCAGCTTTCTGCAACTCCACATGAAAATGCCGACATGTTGAGAATTCTGTACCGGGATAAATCAGATAAAACTCAGTATTACGCCAGCTTTCGCAAAAAATCAGGCACCGTTGCATTAGAAGAGACGCTGCTCGGTATTGGTCAGAACTGGACCGATGTGACATCCAGTCGCCGCAATAAAGCTACCTACACAAATCGCAACGATAAACCTATCGTTGTTTACATTGAATCAAACAGAACAGGCACGGGAAACCCATTCAGTATTGATATTACAGTGAATGGATTGCGGGTTGCGTACCGCTGGACAGATGTTGATGAGGTGGTGTCCCTGTCTGCAATCGTCCCTCCTGGGGCGACATATGGTGTCCAGGGGGGCTGGGCGCGCCCGTTTGAATGGGTGGTAATCAATACGTGGATGGAACTGAGGTAATTATGAAATATTTCAAATCAACAGATAATCAGGTTTATGCGTATGAATCAGATACCCCAGACGACTGGATATCGCCCGGTTTGGTGCCCATTACAGAGGCTGAGGTTGACGAAATAACTAATCCACCGCCCACACCAGAGCAGTTACAGCAAAATGCAGAGTATGAGAAACGATATTTGCTGAGGGCGGCCAAAGAGAAAATTGATATCTGTCAGGACGCCGTTGATTTGGATATCGCCACCGATGCCGAGAAATCCGCACTAACCGCATGGCGTAAATACCGGGTGCTGCTTAATCGGGTGGATTGCACTACCGCACCCGATATTAAATGGCCGGAGCAGCCGAAATGAAAACAGGGGCTACGTGCCCCTGATTGTTACTCTGGCAATTTAGGCCAGTCAATATCGGGGGCTGTTGAGATATCGAGACGATAAAGTGCCAGCCGATACCGTTTCCAGGCGGAGAGGTCGGCTTTTTCTCTGGCCGTCGCGATAAGCAAATCAGCCGCATCCTGAAGAGAGGCAATATTTTCTCTGGCCTGTACTATCAAACCTTGTCTTTTATACTCAGCCTGTCGGCGTAATACTTCGGGTGTTAGCCCCTGGCGAATAATTTTCCCCTCTTTATATTGCCATGTATGGTCATTGCGAAAACCCTCAGGCACCTCGTTTTTGTCAATCTCAGAAACCGACAATCCCTCAGGGAAAAGTCCACTGACATCATAGTGGGCTGTGCGGATCACGCCTTGACTGTCGTAAGCAACTTTGAATGTATCCGTGGCAAATAATTTTTGGGCTTCATACCAATCCTTGCCGTCCTCGGAAATGAGATAAATAGCACTGACCGGGGGATTTTCAGGTTGATAGCGTTTGAAATTTTTTAAGGTAATCATGCGTATTCCATTTTTTATTCATTGAGGTATCGCGTATCCGCGGTGATAAAGACGCCGCCGCTTGATATCGCCAATGCAGGGTACTCAACCCCCGCACATATTTTAACTGTTCTGCTTTGTCTGACCGTGCCTACAAAGCACCGCCTAAATCAGACGGCTTCCGTGCCGACACGCAAAACCCTTGTATCCGCCGGCATTCTGACCCAGCCGATTTGTACCAGCCCCCACACAACCCCAACCCACTGCATTTTATTGTCACAACCACCACCATAACGAAATTACCCTTACCGGAGCTTTTCGCTATGGCCCAAGATTATCATCATGGCGTGCGCGTGCAGGAAATCAACGCAGGCACCCGCACCATTACCACCGTCAGCACCGCCATTGTCGGATTAGTCTGCACGGCGGATGATGCCGACCCCAACCTCTTTCCCTTAAACACCCCGGTTTTATTGACCGATGTCCTGACCGCCAGTGGCAAGGCCGGCAAAACCGGCACCCTGTCCCCGGCTCTGCGTGCCATTGCTGACCAGGCCAAACCTGTCACCGTGGTGGTGCGGGTCGCGCAGGGTGAAACCGAGGCGGAAACCACCTCCAATCTTATTGGTGGCGTCACCGACGAAGGCAAGAAAACCGGGATGCAGGCCCTGTTGGCCGCCCAAGGCCAGCTCGGTGTCAAACCGCGTATTCTGGGGGTGCCCGGTCACGACACCCAACCCGTCGCGACTGCTCTGGCAGGCATCGCCCAGAAGCTGCGGGCGATGGCCTATGTCAGCGCCTATGGCTGCCAGACGATTAGTGATGCCATCAAGTACCGCAGCAACTTTAACCAGCGTGAAATCATGCTGATATGGCCGGATTTCTTAAGCTGGGATACGGTTGCCAACAGTAAAAGCGTGGCGTATGTGACCGCCCGGGCGCTGGGGCTGCGTGCCAAAATTGACGAGGAAACCGGCTGGCATAAAACCCTGTCTAACGTCGGCGTCAATGGCGTGACCGGCATTTCAGCCGATGTCTTCTGGGACTTACAGGATGTCGCCACCGATGCCAACCTGCTCAACCAGAACGACGTCACCACCCTGATCCGCAAGGACGGCTTCCGCTTCTGGGGCTCCCGTACCTGCTCCGATGATCCGCTGTTTCAGTTTGAAAGCTACACCCGCACGGCGCAGGTGCTGGCCGACACGATGGCCGATGCGCATATGTGGGCGATTGACAAGCCGCTGACCCCCTCACTGGTGCGCGACATTATCGAAGGCATCAACGCCAAGCTGCGCGAACTGAAATCCAACGGCTACCTGATTGACGGCCAGTGCTGGTATGACGAGAGCGTCAACGACAAGAACACCCTGAAAGCGGGCAAGCTGACCCTTGATTATGACTACACGCCGATCCCGCCACTGGAAAACCTGATGCTGCGCCAGCGCATTACCGACCAGTACCTGATGAACTTCGCCAACAGCATCAACAGCTAAGGGGCAACTTATGGCACTCCCTCGCAAACTGAAATACCTGAACCTGTTCAACGACGGCAACAACTACATCGGTGTCGTGGAAGAAATAACCCTGCCCAAACTGAGCCGCAAGCTCGAAGCCTATCGCGGCGGCGGCATGAACGGCGCAGCCAATGTCGATTTGGGGCTGGATGATGGCGCACTGGATGCCGAATTTACCCTCGGCGGGGTGGAAGCCCAGCTTTACAAGCAATGGGGCATTGAGAAAGTCGATGGCGTCGCACTGCGCTTCAATGGCTCCTTTCAGCGTGACGACACCGGCGACGTGATTGCCGTTGAAGTGGCGCTGCGCGGGCGCTTCTCGGAATTTGACCACGGCAGCTACAAGCAGGGTGACAACACCCAGACCAAGGTCAGCGCCAAGAACACCTACTACAAACTGACCTGGGACGGGGAAGTGATGATCGAAATCGACACCGTTAACATGGTGGAAATCGTCGGCGGCGTTGACCGTCTTGAAGCCCATCGCCGGGCTATCGGCCTGTAACCTCACTGATTTTTAACCCAAGGACATTATTATGACTGAACAAACCCCACTCACCCCGCCAGAGCAAGCCACTGTCACACTGGAAGAACCGATTGCCCGGGGTGGTGCCACTATCACTGACATTATCGTGCGTAAGCCCAACAGCGGCGCCCTGCGCGGTGTCCGCCTGCAAGCCCTGATGGAAATGGATGTCGATTCCGTGATGCTGGTGTTGCCTCGTATCACCGCGCCGGCCCTGACCAAAAATGACTTATTGCTGATGGCGCCGGGCGACCTGATTAACCTCAGTATCGAGGTGGTCAATTTTTTGTTGCCGAAGTCGGTGAAATCCGATTTCCAGACGCCATAACTGTTGACGACCTGGTGGCGGACATCGCCACTATCTTTCACTGGTCGCCCGCCGTGACCGCCGACATGAGCCTGCCCGATTTGCTGGAATGGCGTTACCGGGCCATGAAACGCAGTGGGGCCGAGAATGAGTGACCGAAATTTACGCCTGCAAGTCATCCTGAGCGCGGTCGATAAACTGACCCGCCCGTTCAAGGGGGCGCAGGCCGCCAATAAACGGCTGGCGGAGACCCTTCGCCAGTCACGCCAGCAACTGCGCGATCTGAACCAGCAGGCTGGCCGCATTGAGGGCTTTCGCAAAGCCAAGCGCCAACTGACTGAAACCCAGCAAGCCTATCGCAGCGCCACCGAACGGGTGGCCGCACTGAGCCGCGCCCTTAATGCCAGTTCAGCCCCGACCCAAGCCCAGATCCGGCAGCTTCAACAAGCCAAAAATGCCGCCAAACAGCTTAAGGATAAAACCCAATCCTTAAACCAGTCCCTGCAACGCCAGCGTGATGCCCTCCATGCCAGTGGGATTTCGACTAACCAACTGGGGCAGGCACAACGCCGGATCAATGCCGATATCAGCCGCACGACCAGCACACTCCAGCAACAAGGGCAGCAACTGGAACGCCTGAGACAACAGGAACAACGGCTGGCGGCTGCCCGATCCCGCTACCAGAAACTGAAAGATGTGCGCAACCAGATGGCGGCAACCGGTGCGGCGGCTACAGCGGCAGGCGTCGGGGCGCTCTACAGTGCCAAGCGGGTGATGATGCCGGGCTATGATTTTGAAGTCGGTATGTCCAAAGTACAGGCTCTTACCCGACTGGATAAAAATTCCCCCGAACTCAAGCAACTGCGCGAACAGTCGCGCCACTTGGGCGCTACAACGGCCTTCACTGCCAATCAAGTGGCGCAGGGACAAAGTTTTTATGCGATGGCCGGCTTTAAACCCGACCAGATACGCGCCGCTATGCCTGGTACGCTGTCGATGTCTTTAGCCGGTGATACCGATCTGGCCACCACGGCCGATATTGGTTCGAATATCCTGACCGGCTTTAAGCTGAAATCCGAAGAAATGGGGCGTGTCAGTGATGTCTTGGTGGGAGCGTTCACCCGCTCTAACACCAACCTGATGATGCTGGGCGACACCATGAAGTACGTCGCGCCGGTGGCGGCGGGCTTGGGTGTCGATATTGAAACCGCTGCGGCGGCTACCGGTAAACTGGGTGATGCCGGTATTCAAGGGAGTATGGCGGGCACATCCCTAAGATCCATTCTGGGACGGTTGGCCGAACCGCCTGCGGCTGCCGCCAAGGCACTGGCTAAACTGAGCGTTCAGACCAAGGATGCCAAAGGCAACCTGCGCGGTCTGCCCGATATCCTGACTGAACTGAACGCCAAAACCGCCAAAATGGGGAACGCCCAGCGGGCGGGTATCTTCAAGGCCATTGCGGGTGAAGAAGCCTTTTCCGCCCTGTCAGTATTGTCTGATCAAGCGGGTTCCGGCGAATTGCAAAAACTCATTAAGGAACTCAAGAACGCGCAAGGCGAAGCCAAGAAAGTCGCTGATACCATGACAGATAATCTCGATGGGGATTTAAAAGGCTTGTCATCGGCATGGGAAGATCTCGGCATTCAAATCTTTGGCAGTGTGGACAGCCCCTTGCGCGGGATCACCCAGCGTATCACCAAAATTATCAGCAAAACGGGTGAATGGATGAAAGCCAATCCCGAACTGACCAAAACCTTAACGATGGTTGGTATTGGATTGGGCGTTATCTTAACCGTCTTTGGGGCGATTACACTAGCACTGGCTGCCCTGCTGGGGCCGTTGCTTATTGTGAAACTGGGTTTCACGATGCTAGGTATTAAGGGAGCCGGATCAATGGGACGATTGCGAAAAGCGACGTCCGCACTTGGTAAGGGTTTTGAATGGCTGAGCAAGAAAAGCGGGAGATTACGTAAAGCCGCTTCCTTTCTTAGTAAAGGGTTTAAGGGGTTGGCTAAAAAAGGGGTCGGTGCATTAAAGCTATTGGGCAGTGCTTTTAAAATACTGGCCGGTGTGATACGTGGGGCGACCACCCTCATGATGGCAAACCCGATTCTGGCGATTCTCGGCATGATTGCACTGGCTGCCTGGCTGATTTACGACAACTGGGAAACACTGGGGCCGTGGTTTAAAAAACTGTGGGACGATATTTCCACCTACGTTTCCACCGCATGGGAAAGCATCAAACAAAAAATCCTGACCCGCTGGGAAGAAATTAAACTCAGCATCTCCACCAAATGGGATGACATCAGACAGTACATTTCGACGAAATGGAATGAGATTGTTGAAGACACCAAGAAGCTGCCGGAACGGTTTAAACAATTTGGCACGGAAATCATCGAAAAACTGATTGCCGGCATTAAGGCAAAATGGAAAGAATTAAAGAAAAACGTGTCTGAGCTGGGTACACAAATCAAAGACGCCGTGACCCCCGACTTTATGAAAGAGCAAAGCCAAAAGCCCGACGTTAAAAAAGCCCTGGATTCTTACCGTGAGTTGTCACGCCCTCATGCAAACCCCTTTGCCGCCTTTTCGGGTGCCCATGACACCGGGGGTTATATTCCGGCGGGGAAATTTGGCCTTGTCGGTGAGTATGGCCCTGAACTGATTAACGGGCCTGCCCGTGTCACCAGCCGCCGCCAAACGGCGGCACTGGCAGCGATGGCGGCACTATCAATGGGGGCGGCGGCTTCGGTCAATGCCAATGCGCCGCTGCATCCGCACAGCCTGCCGGCCGCCGAATACCAACATTCCTCCGTATCAGTCACCAACCAAATTCAGGGCAAGCATCATTCTGCCTATGAAATTCATATCCATGCCACGCCGGCGCAGTCGGCACAGGATATCGCGCGGGCTGTCGCACTCGAACTGGATCGCCGTGAACAACAACAGCGCGCCCGCGTCCGCAGTACATTTTCCGACAGAGAGGATTATTAATCATGATGGCCGCACTCGGTTTATTCGTCTTTATGCTGAAAACTACGCCCTACCAGAGTTTGCAACATCAGCAGTCATGGCGCTTTGGATTCAACAATCGGGTTGGCGCCCGCCCGGCGTTCCAGTTTATGGGGCCGAACAATGACACCCTCACCCTGTCCGGCACGTTGTACCCGGAAATTTCCGGCGGCCGCCTGTCACTGCTGGCACTGGAGCTGATGGCCGACAGCGGCAAGGCCTGGTCATTTCTGGATGGCAGCGGCGCGATTTACGGCATGTTTATCATTGAGAGTATCGACCAGACCAAGAGTGAATTTTTTGCCGACGGCGCCGCCCGCAGGATTGACTTTACCGTCACCCTGCGCCGCGTGGATGAAAATCTGGGTGAGATGTTCGGCGATCTGCACAGTCAACTGTCTGACCTGACAACGAACGTGGCCAACAAACTCAAGGGATTATTCTGATGCCGAAGATGCCCAAAATAGACTGGCTCACGGGCAGCACCAACATCCCCGTCTATGTGCTCAGTGCCGATGATAAAAATATCAATGCCCTTATCCAGAACCGGTTGATTTCGCTGAATCTGGCCGACAACCGCGGCTTTGAGGCTGACCAGCTCGATATTGAGCTGGACGACAGCGACGGGCAGTTATCCCTGCCCCGTCGGGGGATAGAGCTGTCTTTGCATCTGGGCTGGCAGGGTGAGCCGCTGATCCACAAAGGTAAGTTTATCGTGGATGAAATCGAATACAGTGGTGCACCGGATAAAATAACGATCCGCGCCCGCAGCGCTGACTTCCGGGCAACACTCAATATCAGCCGCGAAGAGTCCTATCACCAGAAAACGGTCAGTGACATTGTGCGCACCCTGGCTCAACGTAACAACCTGCAACCGGAGATAGACAAAACGCTGGCTGAGATTAACCTCAGCCATATTGACCAGACCAACGAATCCGACGGCAGTTTCTTAACCCGGCTGGCAAAACAGGAAGGCGCCATTGCCACGGTCAAGAACGGCTGTCTGCTGTTTATCCGGCAAGGGCAAAACAAAGCGGCCAGCGGTCAAGCCCTGCCTGCGGTCATCCTTACCCGCCAGTCGGGGGACGGCTATCGCTTTTCGCTGGCTGATCGCGGGGCTTACACCGGGGTTTCGGCCAGTTGGCTGAACACCCGTGAACCGAAGAAAAAAGAAAATGTCACCGTCAAGCGCAGGCGACGCAAGCCCAGCAAGGCCAATCCGCAGAAAAAAGACGAAAAAAAAGGGGATTATCTGATTGGCAGTGAGGGGAATGTCCTGGTACTGAAACATACCTACGCCAACAAAACCAACGCCGAGCGGGCGGCTAAGGCCGAGTGGGAGAAAATCCAGCGCGGGGTCGCTTCGTTTTCTATTCAACTGGCAAAAGGACGGCCGGAACTGTTTCCTGAAATGAAAGTGCAGGTCAACGGCTTCAAGCCCCAGATTGACGCGGCAGACTGGACGCTGGTCACCGTCACCCATACCTTGAATGACAGCGGCCTGATCTCATCCTTAGAGCTGGAAGTGAAAATTTCTGATGCTGACATGAGCGCCTGATTTGCTATAATCGCGCCATTGCCTAACAGAGCTGGCAGTCCTTTTAAATAAGGCACTCATATTATGATGAAATGCCCCCTGTGCTATCATGTTGCCCACACCCGCAGCAGTTTTGAACACACGCCGCAAACCAAAGAACGTTACAACCAGTGCCAGAATATTAATTGTGGCGCGACGTTCGTCAGCCATGAAACCTTTGTCCGGTACGTCACCAAACCGACCCTGATTGAAGCCGCTCCCCCTCATCCTGCCAGTGGCCAACAAACGGTCATGTCTTTTTGATTGTTAATTTAAAGTAAAGCCCCAGTTAGCCTTGGGGCAAATAACCCCTATTCATTGATTAGCTCAATAATTTCCCCTGTTTTTATATCTACCTTTGCGGTAAGAGAGTCTTTTACTATTGCCCCGTAGGCATTTGTTCCTTTAAAGGTAGTTTGCACTATAGCGTAAGGTGGTTGTTTATTAAGGGCTAATCGGTAGGTTGTTTCAACATGCTTATAGCTTGAATCATCATTCATGGTGTTTTTAATTATTTTTTCTAATGGTCTGTAAGAACTATCCCAGCCGCTAAAGTTTGAAACAAAGGTATCAAGGTTGATTCGGTCATTAAGTGCGTTTGGATCTTTTTTGAAATCGACATAGCACCACCCAAGTATCTCACTTAGTTTTAAATCGGTAGATTTTGTATAAGACATCTGGCTTAAGCAGTTGTAGAAAACATCGGTGTAAGATTTATCTACTTTCTTGTAAGAGATGAAATTTGCAACAATCTCTTTTCGGTCTTTCTGTGGTTTATTTCTGTAGTCTTTTAGGTGCTCATCAGCATACTTGAAAGCTTGGGGGGAGGCCTGACTCTCAATTTTGTCGCTTATTTTTTCTGGTGCTTCATTTGTGGTAGATGGTTCTTTCTTATCATCCCCACTGACAAAATAATATATAGACACACAAATTATGACTAGGGCAGCGAAGCCTAGTAAGGACTCTAGATTTGTTATGCCCGGATTTTTCACCCCGCAATGAGGGCACTTTTTTTCTTTCTTGGAAACTTCTTTCTTACATTCTCTGCATTTCACTAACTTCATAGAATAACTTCCTTCTACTTTCGTTTTGTTATCATTACCAATGGAATTAACTTATTTAATAAACATGGACAAATATTACAGATGATATCCATTGGTCAAGGATGGCACCGTATAGATGTGAAACCTGTCTGATAGTTTGATAAATAAGAAGCCCCTCGAAATTCGAAGGGCTTTTTAGATGTCGATGTGGTCATGGTGTGGACACTTTTACTTATAAATCCTTTTATTACAATGTGTTGAATTTTAAAAACGAACACCATCCCTGTCCTGATGGGTATCGTAGAGCTTCGAATCGGCTTTCACCCGGTGTTTTTTCAGCAGACTGTTTAAAATCGCTGGCACGTTTTGCTGATGATAAATCCGGCTGTCTGTAGCGCGGCGGCCAATTCCGCACTAATAGGCGATATATTCTGCACTCATTAACACCGAGTTTATAGCCCTATAATGCACAGTGCAGAATGAAACGCTTAGTATTAAAAGCGACCGTTTATCGATTGTATTTCGCTCTTTTCGTCCTGCATTCCCATAAATAAGTATTTTGAGTATTAATTGAACTAAAAAAGTGCTGATTTCTTGCCTACTTTCACTACTAGTTATCCACTTTTATTACGCTTGTCATGTAACTAGTTGATTTACACAAAACCTCCCCAAAATGTATCTTCATTCCTACAATCCTGTTCGATTTCACAAAAAATCAGGGGCTGTATCATACCTCGGTCTTTTCAATATAAGAGGTAAAAAAACATGAGTGATTTAGTCGCAAAAGAAGGTTCTTATGCATGGGCAATACTGCAACTACAAGCGGGTAAATGCGTGAGGAGAAAAAATTGGGGGGGTAAGTATGCTTTCTTGATACGTAACCCAGGACTCACTAATCAAACAGTCAAAGAAGGTGATTATTGGGCACATGCCGGTGTCGAAGTGGGTACCCGCTTTAACTATCTGTCTGGCATAGAACATCATGCATCATCAGGTAATGTCATCTCTTGGGTTGCCTTACCGAATGATTTAGATGGTAATGACTGGGAAGTGCTTACCCGTGTATCAGAGCCTTCCGATATGGCTAGTTATTGGGCGCGTATGTCAGTAACGCCATCTGAAATTATTCCCGGAAAAAAATGGGGAGATAATAACGCGAGAACGGGTATTGTCTCTTACCCAAGTTATGGCCTTGACGGTATTTACTGGACTATTGACGATAAGATCAATGATGGTGTGTTAAGCCTGCGTTTTAGCTTCCGCGAAGCTCGATATGAAGATGAGTTACAGAAAGCGACCAGTAAAAAGCTGACAATAACAGTTAATGGTGTTGCCTATCATCTTGGGCATTACTCTGCATTGCCCGAATTTTATGAACCTCATTATAGAGGTGATGAAGCGAAGAAAATTGGTGAATTGCTGATGCAAAAAAATCGTCAGCTTGAAGTTGAAGCCAAGTGGTACAATTATTAATATTAAGTTCCCATTTCCCCCTAACTTTTGTTAGGGGGAACATTCTTATCGTTTTCATTCTCTGAGTGATAATTTCGGCTGCTCCGGCCATGCGATATCGGGTGCAGTAGTGCAATCTACCCGGTTAAGCAGCACACAGTATTTTTTCCACTCCGTA
>NZ_JAQRFO010000043.1:0-35292 GCF_028598775.1 Xenorhabdus aichiensis | reverse complement strand
GGGTGGCTTTTTTGCGTTTGATGAATTTTAAAAAGACTTTTGAAAATAATTTACTACTCAGATTGGCTGAACAAAATTAATGTGCCTTCCCCTACTCGATACCAATTCCAGTCTGTGAACGAATAAACTGATTGCGAAACATTTTCCTTTCCTGCTGACCTTGTTGTGATCCATCTGTGATGGAAAATAACCATGTACCGATGAATGCTACAAACATAGAAAACAGTGCTGGGTATTCATACGGATAAATTGGCTTTTCATGGCCGAGGATGCTGACCCAAATAGTAGGCCCAAGGATCATTAATACAACTGCAGTAATTAATCCTAACCACCCGCCAATGAGTGCCCCTCGCGTTGTCAGCTTGTTCCAGTACATCGACAATAAAATAATCGGGAAGTTACAGCTTGCGGCAATTGAGAATGCTAAACCCACCATGAAGGCAATATTTTGTTTTTCGAACAGAATACCCAATCCAATGGCAACAAAACCGAGAATAATGACGGTAATCTTGGAAACTTTCAGTTCATCGCGTTCATTGGCTTGACCTTGCTTAATTACATTGGCATAGAGATCATGAGAAACCGCTGAAGCACCTGCTAAAGTTAACCCTGCCACAACAGCTAAAATAGTAGCAAAGGCCACGGCAGAGATGAAACCAAGGAAGAAGTTACCGCCAACGGCATCGGCAAGATGGACAGCGGACATATTCGTTCCACCAATTAATGCTCCAGTCACATCTTTGAACGCGGGATTGGGGCTGACTAATAATATTGCACCAAACCCAATGATAAACGTCAGGATATAAAAATAGCCGATAAACCCAGTGGCATAGAAAACACTTTTACGGGCTTCTTTGGCATCGTTAACAGTAAAGAATCGCATGACGATATGTGGCAATCCGGCAGTACCAAACATTAATGCCAGTCCTAAAGAGAGTGCTGATATAGGATCAGACACCAATCCGCCTGGGCTCATGATTGCCTGACCACGGGAATGCACAGCGATGGCTTCTTTAAACAGAGTATTGAAATTGAAATTTACGGCTTTCATGACCATCAGAGCCATGAATGTTGCTCCTGCCAGTAATAGGATTGCCTTGATAATCTGAAC
The DNA here is from genome assembly GCF_028598775.1 of Xenorhabdus aichiensis. Taxonomy (NCBI): domain Bacteria; kingdom Pseudomonadati; phylum Pseudomonadota; class Gammaproteobacteria; order Enterobacterales; family Morganellaceae; genus Xenorhabdus; species Xenorhabdus aichiensis. The sequence continues at coordinate 34,181 of NZ_JAQRFO010000043.1, read as the reverse complement.
CCATGTCGTTGCCAGCATCCCACCAAACAGCACATACAGCACCATCAAAATACCGACTAAAATAACTGCGATGTGATAATTTAACCCAAATAGCAGCTCAATGAGCTTTCCTGCCCCAACCATTTGAGCGATCAAATATAGCGCAACGACAACTAAAGAGCCTGTTGCTGACAGAGTACGAATGGGGCGCTGTTTTAATCGATAAGAGGCGACATCAGCAAACGTGTAACGCCCTAGATTTCTCAGACGTTCAGCGATGAGGAATAGAATAATTGGCCAGCCAACAAGGAAGCCGATCGAATAGATCAGCCCATCATAACCAGAGGTATAGACTAACGCGGAAATTCCCAGAAAAGAGGCGGCTGACATATAGTCACCAGCGATGGCCATCCCGTTTTGGAACCCTGTAATGCGTCCTCCAGCGGTATAATAATCTGAACGTGATTGCGTTCGTTTTGAAGCCCAATAAGTAATGCAAAGAGTGAACCCAACGAATAACAGAAACATGACAATAGCTTGAATATTCAAGGGTTGTTCTTCTACATTGCCTGAAATAGCATCCGCTTGTGCCAAGTTGTGAAAGAGTGTGGAAAATAGCAGCATCGCTGACAATACGATTTTTTTCATTTTTTTACCTCATTGAGGATAGTCGAAGTCAGACGATCAAACTCACCATTCGCTCTGACAACATAGATCCCTGTCAATATGAAAGAAATAAATATAATGCCAACACCCACAGGAATACCACGGGTCATGCTGGAGCCTTCATAGAGGGGAGTACCAAGCCATTCAGGGGAAAAAGCGATAAGAAAAATAAATCCAACATAAAGTACTAACATGATGGCGGATAATAACCAGGCAAAGCGCCCACGTTTCTGAACCAATTCCTTAAAGCGGGGATTATTTTCAATCTCTTGATAAATATTAGGATTCATCAGAGCGTCTCCTTTTGGATTTTGAACGATACACCTTATTGCGTTATAGATAGCCAAACGCGGGGTACAAAAATCCGTGGGAACTCATGACGTATTTGTCATGTCCCTGCACAGTTCTCTGCTTTTGGTGATACGTTATTCAAGCCGCCTTTCGGCGGCGCACTTTTTTAAGACAGATTCATGGATTGCTTTTCTTCCAGCAGTTTTTCAACGACACCCGGATCGGCCAGTGTGGAGGTATCACCTAAGTTACTGGTATCACCGGAAGCAATTTTGCGCAAGATACGGCGCATGATCTTTCCTGAACGCGTTTTGGGCAACGAATCCGTCCAGTGAAGAATATCGGGTGTTGCAATCGGGCCGATTTCTTTGCGAACCCAATTTCTGACTTCGGTATAAAGATCCGGGGAAGGTTCTTCACCATGATTCAGTGTGACATAGGCATAAATCGCCTGCCCCTTGATATGATGTGGAATGCCAACAACGGCAGCTTCGGCAATTTTTGGATGTGAAACCAGCGCAGACTCAATTTCTGCGGTTCCCAACCGATGACCTGAAATATTCAGGACATCATCGACACGGCCAGTGATCCAATAATAACCGTCCTCATCACGTCGAGCGCCATCTCCGCTGAAATACATACCTTTGAAAGTGGAAAAATAGGTTTGTTCAAAACGCTCATGATCACCAAATAAAGTTCGCGCTTGTCCCGGCCAGGAATCCGTGATAACAAGATTACCCTCACATTCGCCAGTTAATGGCTCACCTGAATTGCCCACCAATGCCGGACTGATGCCGAAGAATGGCAAAGTAGCTGAACCTGGTTTGAGGTCGACTGCTCCGGGCAATGGCGTGATCATGAACCCGCCTGTTTCGGTTTGCCACCAAGTATCGACGATAGGACATTTACTGTTACCTATCTTCCGGTAGTACCACTCCCATGCTTCAGGATTGATTGGCTCACCTACCGAGCCCATGATACGTAGTGATGTACGTTTGGTTCCTTCAATCGCCTTATCGCCTTCAGCCATTAATGCACGAATGGCGGTTGGTGCAGTATAGAGAATATTAACCTGATGCTTATCAACGACCTGACAGAGGCGATTGACATCGGGGTAGTTTGGCACCCCTTCAAACATCAATGATGTGGCACCGCAGGAGAGAGGCCCATACAGAAGGTAACTGTGGCCGGTTACCCAGCCAACATCGGCTGTACACCAGTAGATCTCACCCGGACGGTAATCAAACGTGTATTTGAAAGTCAAAGAAGCATAGACCAGATAACCGCCAGTGGTATGTAGAACCCCTTTAGGTTTGCCGGTTGAGCCAGAGGTATAAAGGATGAAAAGTGGATCTTCGGCATTCATTTCTTCGGCAGGGCAATCTGTGCTGACATTTTCGATCAACTCATGCCACCACAAATCACGGCCTTCCTGCCAGCTTTTGGTGTTACCAGTACGCTTGAAGACTACCACATTAGCAACGTCGGTCACGGCTGGATTGCTCAATGCTTCATCGACATTTTTTTTCAATGGAATAACGCGGCCTGCACGTACCCCTTCATCTGCGGTAATAACTAGCTTGGCATTGGAATCGATAACCCTGCCAGCAATGGCATCAGGAGAGAAACCACCAAAAATCACGGAATGGATTGCACCAACTCGGGCACAGGCCAGCATGGCAACTGCGGCTTCAGGTACCATTGGCATATAAATCGCAACGACATCGCCTTTTTTGACACCAAGTTTTTTCAATACATTGGCGAATTGGCAGACATCATGATATAGCTCGCGATAAGTAACATGCCTGGATTCTGCGGGATTGTCTCCTTCCCAGATGATAGCGGTTTGCTCACCACGTTCTTGCAAATGGCGGTCAAGGCAGTTGGCACTTAAATTCAGCGTGCCATCTTCAAACCAGCGGATACTGACATGTCCTGGGTCGAAAGAAGTGTTTTTAACCCGAGTATAAGGTTTTATCCAATCTACTATCTTACCTTTCTCACCCCAGAACGATTCAGGATCTTGTAGTGACCATTGGTAATCTTGTAGATATTGTTGTTTGCTTATCAGGGCTGTTTCTGCAATGTCAGCAGGAATAAGATGCTTGATTATTTGAGTCATATTTTTATCTCCTTGCGATTGTTAATACTATGTCAAAACAACGTTAACTAAAGTGTAAGGAGAAATTTTGTTTCTTTTTTGGGCGTAAGATCACGCATTAAAGAGAATGGATTTCATGGAATGATCAATTAATGCGGCGTGTTTGAGAGAAATTAAGTTCTGTTGATAATTTAATGTTTGGGGAGAACGACTAACTTATGGATTTTATTTAGTTATTCTATCCAATGAAAAAATGAAACTGAGAAATGGAAAGGAAACCATAGTTATAATATGGAATTGATAATCATTTTCATTATCGTCCAAGTCATTATAATAACCACCTTGTTCACAAGCTGTGAGCTTTATACATTCTAAACCACTGGAGATATGACATGAGCTATTCCCTGCCTGCTCTACCTTACTCTTATGATGCTCTGGAGCCTCATTTCGATAATCAGACGATGGAAATTCATTATACCAAACATCATCAAACCTACGTAACTAACACGAATACAGCGCTGGAAGCCTTCCCTGAATTAGCTAAACTTCCTATTGATGATCTGATCCAGCAGCTTGATAAAATCCCTGCGGATAAACGCACTTTTATTCGTAATAATGCGGGAGGGCACTCAAACCACAGCCTGTTCTGGAAAGGATTAAAATTGGGAACGGTCTTGGGTGGTACTTTGAGAACGGCCATTGAGCGGGATTTAGGTAGTATTGAGATCTTCAAGGAAAAATTTGAGCAAGCCGCTGCAACCCGCTTTGGCTCTGGCTGGGCATGGCTGGTTCTAAAAGCAGATGGCAAACTTGCGGTTGTTTCAACTGCCAATCAGGACAGCCCGTTAATGGGAGAGGAAATTGCCGGTGCTTCAGGTTACCCCATTTTGGGTCTGGATGTGTGGGAACACGCTTATTACCTGAAATATCAAAACCGCCGTCCAGACTATATTAAGGCGTTTTGGCATGTAGTGGATTGGGATGAGGCAGCAAAGCGTTACGAAGAAAAAATTAAGTAACTAGTGAGACTAATTTCTCTCAGTAATGCTGGTCAGTATTATGGCCAGCATTTTTACTATTCGATAATATTGTTATTACGGATGAGCAATAAACCCTACCGCTTCGTAAACTTTATCTAAAGTCGCCTGAGCACGAGCTTGTGCCTTGGCAGCTCCTTCAGCCATGATTTGATTAAGTAATGCTTCATCATTGCGGAAATGGTGAAAACGTTCCTGCAAGTCAGTCAGCATTCCAGAAACGGCTTCTGCAACTGCACCTTTCAGATGACCATACATTTGGCCTTCAAATTCAGCTTCCAATTGAGGAATTGTCTTACCTGTTACACCTGCCAAAATGTCCAGTAAATTGGAGACGCCGGGTTTATTTTCCAAATCATAACATACACGTGGTGGTTCTTCGGAATCAGTGATGGCACGTTTGATTTTCTTCGCTGCCGATTTTGGATCTTCCAGCAGGGCAATAACGTTATTACGGTTATCATCCGACTTTGACATTTTCTTGGCTGGATCTTGCAAAGACATCACTTTAGCACCACCCGTTGGAATGAATGGCTCTGGTACGGTGAAAATATCACCGTAAATGGCATTAAAGCGCTGTGCCAGATCACGGCTCAATTCAAGATGCTGTTTCTGGTCAATTCCCACAGGGATTTGATTGGCCTGATAAAGCAGAATATCTGCGGCCATCAGAACCGGATAGCTAAATAACCCTGCGTTGATATTTTCCGCATGACGAGCTGATTTATCTTTAAACTGAGTCATACGGCCGAGTTCACCGAAATAGGTGTAACAGTTAAGTACCCAACTTAATTGAGAATGCTGTGGAACGTGTGACTGAACGAAGATCGTACTTTTCTTGGGGTCAATGCCACATGCGAGGTAAAGTGCCAGCGTATCAAGCGTGCGTTTTTTCAATTCATTTGGGTCTTGGCGCACGGTAATAGCGTGCTGGTTAACGATGCAATAGATGCAATCATACTCATCCTGCATTTTAACCCACTGACGTAACGCCCCCATGTAGTTACCGATGGTCAATTCACCGGAAGGCTGTGCGCCGCTGAACACAATAGGTTTTTGGGAGTTTGGTTTCATTACAGTGGGTTCATTCATTTTGTTACGCTTCCTGAAGTTTCAACGTGGATAATCCGATAGCCGGTAGTAAATCCGGGAAATGGTCCAATATATAATCTGGGTGGCTTAATGCTATCGATTCTCCGTAGTTATATCCATAGGTTAAGCCAACACAAGGGCAGCCGGCTGCCTGTGCCGCCAAAATATCATTACGGGAATCACCGACAAAAAGCAATTCTTCTTTATGGATGCCAAACATGCCCATTGTTAGATATAGCGGGGCAGGATGGGGTTTTTTCTCTTTAACATCATCACCACCCAGCACCAGTGAAAAGTATTCACTGATCCCCAATGATTCCAGTAATGGCGCAATAAAAGGTGTGGGCTTATTGGTTACGATGGCCATTGGCAGATTATGCTGTGCCAGTGCTGCCAGAGTCTCTTTTACGTGGGAAAACAGTTGGCTGCCTGTTGTCACGGTTGTTTCATAAAATCCATCAAACAGCTTACGGGTTTCACGATGCAGTTCAGGGGTGGATTCTACGCCTGCCCATTTCAGTGCACGCTCAACCATGACATCCGCACCGTTACCTATCCAGATAGCAACTCGTTCTTTGCCTGCCGCAGGTAAACCTTTGGCAATCAGAGCCTGATCCAGTGCTTCCGCCAGACCACTGGCGCTGTCGACTAATGTTCCATCCAGATCAAATGCAATGGCACGAAGATTTTTCTTAATACTTGTTACCATTATGCCACCTTTGATAATTCACGGCGCATCTCATCAATGACCGTTTTATAGTCAGGCTGGCTGAAAATAGCAGAACCAGCAACAAACATATCTGCGCCTGCCTGAGCCGCTTCTTTAATATTATTGGCCTTGATGCCACCATCAACTTCAAGACGAATATCGTATCCGCTTTCGTCAATGATTTTGCGTACCTGCCGTAACTTGTTCAGGGTTTCTGGAATGAAGGACTGGCCACTGAAACCCGGGTTAACGGACATCAGCAGAATCACGTCCAGCTTATCCAGAACATAATCAAGGTAGCTGAGAGGGGTTGCTGGGTTGAAAACCAAACCTGCCTTACAGCCATGTTCTTTGATCAGTTGCAGGGTACGGTCAACATGTTCGCTCGCTTCGGGATGGAAAGTGATATAGGTTGCACCTGCCTTGGCAAAATCAGGGATAATGCGATCTACAGGTTTTACCATCAGATGAACGTCTATCGGTGCCGTAATGCCATAATCACGCAGCGCCTGACAGACCATTGGCCCAATGGTCAGGTTTGGCACATAGTGATTATCCATAACGTCAAAGTGGACAACATCAGCGCCTGCGGCCAGAACCTTTGCGGTATCTTCACCTAATCGGGCAAAATCTGCGGATAGAATGGATGGGGCAATCAGAAAATCTTTCTTCATTATTATCTTCTCCAATTCATTGTTTTATCCCCATTATTTCAGGGGTAAGAAACCTCAATCACTTCCGGCAGTATAACGCCAAAAGCTCATCAACTTTACTCCGAGCAAGAATATTTCTACTTATTGTCCGACGGGCTTTAACAATATGAAGAGAAGCCTGATGATACCATTCCCGCGTCATTGGCGTGTCATGGTTGGATATGAGCACAGGAATGCCCTGCTGAAAGGAAAGATGATAGGCCATCCTCGCTAGATTTTCTTGATCGAGGAGGTTAAAACTATTTGTATGATAGGCCGTAAAATTAGCCGTTGCCGAAAGTGGGGCATACGGAGGATCACAATAAATTACTGATCCTTGTGGTGCGTTGTCTAGCGTGATTTGGTAATGCTGGCAGACAAAAGAGGCTTTTTGGGCTTTTTCAGCGAACCAGTAAAGTTCATCTTCAGGAAAATAAGGTTTTTTATACCGCCCAAAAGGGACATTAAATTCTCCCCGAGAGTTATAGCGGCAGAGGCCGTTATAGCAGTGGCGGTTAAGGTAAAGAAACAATAGACTGCGGTACAGTGGTTCTTGGCTTTTGTTGAACTCTTCTCTCAGGCGATAGAAGTCTTCCGCAGTGTTGAACTCCTGAGAGAATAATGGACGGGCATGATTGATAAATTCTTCTGGACGAGATTTTACCGTGTCATACAGGTTGATCAGATCACTATTTATGTCTGACAAGATGTAAGAATCATAATCGGTATTCAGGAATACCGAGCCTGCGCCAACAAATGGCTCAATTAAGCGTTCTCCCTCTGGTAGATGACGTTTAATATCATCCACCAAGGGGTATTTTCCACCGGCCCATTTTAAGAAAGCGCGTTTTTTTTTCATGCCGTCAAATTAGCTATTCAATAATTTCAGAGCCGCAGATTGTACTCTGTTTAGGACAGCATATCAGCGCCTAATCAAAATAGTTTTATTTTTTCAGATCTTGCTGAACCTGTTGTAGTTTTCTAACCCAAGGTTTTTTGGCCTGAACTTCAGCCGGGAGTGAGGAAATGGCACTTTTGGCGTCAGAAACCGAACCATAACTACCGTGGATCAAGATAAACCATGCCTTACCTTCACGTTTCGCTTCATAAACCGTATAATTTGAAAGGTTATTGTTCTTTGCGAAGGCAATTAAGGTATCCGAGCGGCTGGCGCTACTTAACTGGAGTGTGAATCGGTTGGCGGAGGCTTTCAGTAAATCACCGCGAGTATCGGTCACACTCTTTTTACTGGCCTGATGATGGGATATTGCTGGTTTATCAGTTGATTTGGCATGATTTTCTGATTTTGCCATTTTTTCTATTTTCGGCGGTGCAACTTTTTCAGTCTTATTCTGTTCAACTGGTGGTATCACCATCTGTTGCATAGAGTTGGACTGTGATGGCGTCAGGTTTTTTTCCACCGTATTATTGATGTTGCCTTGCTGTTGATTCAAGGCATCAGAAATATCACCGGGCAATTCTATGCGCTGGTTATGGCTATTTGCCTCAGGTGCTGGAGAAAGATCTTTGCTTGGTGTATTGCTAATGGGCGGCATACTGATTTCTTGTGAGCCATGGCTTGCCGGTGCCGATGGATTTTCCGGCGAGCTATTCTGATTATTGGTAGAGAGTGAAGAAGAGCCGGATAGATCGATGTTTTTCTCAGCCGTATTCTGGGATTGCTGTTTCTCATGCTCAGTTGGCGATTTCAATGCAGAACTGATAGCAATAATCAGCAGTAAAAGCACCAGAATTCCAACCCCAATCATTAATTGCTGGCGGGATACTGCCAATTTGGGCTGGTTGGATTGGCTGCGCGATCGCGGAGGGCGGCGATCAGATGTATCGGGTTTAAATTCGTTTTCTGTTTTTTGTTTGTTTTCTGATTTTAATTCGTCCATATGCCCTCTCAGCAGAGATAATACTGCCAATTGTTATTTTAGAGGTTTGTCAGCTTGATCTAACTAAAACCGATAATGTTCTATCTGATAATGTAGCTATTTTATAGCATAACAGCCAGAAAATGATTCATTATTCAAGCTTTTATTCCCAGAAGGAATTTTGCCATATTCAGATAATCGTGTATTTAGCTGGTTGATGGCAGGCATAGGCGGACGGCGTCTAATATGACATCAGACCCGATATCAGAACGAAGCTCTGCTTTCCCAATCGCCGTAGGCAGTACCAGATGCAGTTTTCCCGCAGAGACTTTTTTATCGCGCATCATATGCGGCAAATAGATTTCTGGAGACATTTCTACTGGGCCGTTGACTGGAAGCTTTGCCCGCTCCAGCAAGCTGATAATGCGCTGAGTATCCTGTCTTGAGAACGTGCCCACAAGTTCAGATGCCCGTGCTGCCATCACCATACCTGCAGCAACCGCCTGACCATGCAGCCAGACACCATAACCCATTTCAGCTTCAATAGCATGCCCAAAGGTATGGCCGAGATTTAATAGTGCTCGCATCCCATTGCGTTCTTGTTCATCAGCAGCGACAACCCATGCCTTGAGTTCACAGCAGCGACGAATGCAATAAGCTATTGTCTGATTATCGAGAACCAGTAATTTCTCGATATTGCTTTCAAGCCAGTTAAAAAATTCACCATCCAGAATGATGCCGTATTTGATAACTTCAGCCAGACCTGCATGCAGCTCTTGAGCAGGTAATGTTTTCAGGCAATTGATATCAATGATAACGGACGCTGGCTGATAAAAGGCCCCTATCATGTTTTTGCCGAGGGGATGGTTGACGCCGGTTTTTCCACCGACGGAAGAGTCAACCTGAGAAAGTAATGTGGTGGGTACTTGAATGAAGCGAATGCCGCGTTGATAGCAAGCGGCGGCAAACCCTGTCATATCACCGATTACACCACCACCGAGAGCGATAAGCGTTGTGTCACGACCATGATTATTTTCCAGTAAAGCGGAAAAAATGTCATTGACCACAAAAAGTGATTTGTACTGTTCACCGTCAGGTAAGATAACTTCGTCTACCCGAAGACCCATACCCTGCAATGTGGATTTCACCTGTTCAAGATACAGGGGAGCCAGCGTCTCGTTGGTCACTATCATGACCTGCTGACCAGCTTGCAGGGGCTTGAATGCCTCATCGCTAGAAAATAGCCCTTGGGCTATGGTAATCGGATAGCTTCTTTCACCTAACGTAACAGTTACTTGTTCCATATCAGCTTTCGCCTTATCGTTTGCTGCTGTGCACACCAGCGTGAATCAGTTTTTTTCCAGTAATTCGATAATTTGGTTAGCAACAACTTTGGCGCTTTGCTCATCTGTACGGATAGTCAGATCAGCAATTTCCTCGTAGAGAGGGTTGCGCTCATCAGCTAAATTTTCTAAAACTTCTCGTGCTGGTGCATCCACTTGAAGTAAAGGGCGTTTTTTATCACGCTGGGTACGAGCTAACTGTTTTTCGATGGTTGTTTCTAAATAGACGACCACACCACGGGCAGACAGACGATTACGGGTTTCTTTCGATTTAACAGAACCCCCACCCGTTGCCAGTACGATGCCTTGTTTTTCAGTCAATTCGTTAATTATTTTTTCTTCACGGTCGCGGAAGCCTTCTTCGCCTTCCACATCAAATACCCAGCCCACGTCAGCTCCGGTACGTCGCTCAATTTCTTGATCAGAGTCGTAAAACTCCATATTGAGTTGCTGAGCTAACTGACGACCAATAGTGCTTTTGCCGGCACCCATAGGCCCAACCAGAAAGATATTGCGTTTCTCTGCCATGTTTTTGGTATTACTAAGACTATTTGTTAATGATAACCCGCCCCGCCAATCAGATTAGCCACGGGACCTAAACTGAAACCTCATGAGTGAGAATGTGAGATCAGATGGGAAAATTATCTCAGCACATCAACCTGTATTGCAACTATATATATTTGGCACGAACCGTTGTAGTCTGGTTTATGCTTTGTTGGCTGACTGTGAGCCTACTTTATGTTTATTGGGGTAGACTCTTACTTGTGATGTTAGACCCGCTCACTCAATTAGATAATCCTTGTATGCTAAATTACTCTCAGCGTCAAATCCATAAACAGGTCAGACCAAGAAAAATAGTAGAAAATCTGGTGAAAAAGGCATAATTACGCCTATTAATTGTTTGATATTTATCATGTATTTTTCCATTGGTTAAATATCGGTCAGTTGAGGTGTAATAAAAATTACGAGTTCCCTTCGGCTGTGCTGCTCTCCTTCTTGGTTAAATAATGCACCCAATAGAGGAAGATCAGACAAGTAAGGGACTTTTTGCAGGCTAGCGCCTTTTTTCTGCTGAAAAATGCCACCAAGAATCAGGGTTTCCCCGTTTCTGACGGTAACCTGCGTCACGATTTCCTGTTTATCTATCGCCAGATTTTCATTTCCTCCCTGACTAATGGGGAGTCCAGGTGCGTTCTGGCTGATTTTTAGCGCTAAACGGATTTTTCCTTTTCTCAAGATGTGTGGAGTCACCTCCATACCTAATACCGCCTCCTTAAATTGAATCGTCGTTTTGTCCTTGTCCTGAATGAGATAAGGGATATCAGAACCCTGCTTAATGCTGGCTGGCTGTTGGTGTGAGGCTGTCAGCCTTGGGCTGGCAATGATATCCAGTTGGTTTTCCTGCTCCAGTGCACTGAGTTCCATTTCCAGTAGGCTTGCATGGATGCGGGCAGTGTTCAGTACCAGTCGGTGGCTTTGATTACCTGCGGATTGATGCAAATTCAAACGGTTGAGGCCTATTGAACGATTTAGTGGATCAGCCGCCATTCCCCAGTGAATTCCCAACTCATGCAGAGCCTCTCTGCTGCTGGTGACAATATGGGCCGTAATTTGTACTTGTTGTTGTGGTGTATCCACCTCTTTCAGCCAACTTTTGATGCGGGTAATGGCATCAAACTTATCTTCCAATATCAGGCTGTTGGTTAAGGGATCGTGTTCAACTTTGCCCCATTTTGTCAGTAGCGCCGGAATATTTTTCTGCAATTGTTCGGCGATCTGCCCTGCGTCAGCGTATTGCAGAGTAATAGCCTGATATTCAATTTCCTGCTCCTGTTCATCCCTTTCTGCTGGGGAAAATTCGAGTTGTTCATCGAATTCGTTTTTCGGTGGCTGGAACGGATTTCTCACCGCTATTTCGCTCTCTGTTTCTTTCCATGCGTTAATTTCTTCGGCAGAACTGAGGGTTGGCAGTAGCAGAAACAGGCAAACCAGTAGAATAAAAAAATGACTGTTCATGATTATCCCTCATGGAGGGCATCTGACAGCACCATGCGGACAGTCAGATCGTTATCGACAGGGGTGATGGTGAGGTGTTTAATCAGCAAAACAGGTTGTACTTGTTGAATTTCATTGAGGAAATGGAGGAGTTGGTCATAGTTTAGTGACAGCATGATGTGCCAGAAAATTTGGTTGTCTTCCCTATGGCTTTTCCACTCCATGAGCTGACCGCCAGAGTTGGTCAAGGGCTGATGAAGGCGTTTCAGTACGGTGGCATTTTTTTGCGGGATATTGTCGTGCAAAATATTGCTGCCTTGACTGAGTTCTGCCGTCAATTGCTGAATCTGTTGCTGGATATCGGATAGATTGGGTAACTCGGCGATACGCTTTTCGGATAACGCCGAGCTGTGTTTCTGCTCGGTGATATTGAACTGGAGGTCATGGATTGCGTATTCATTCTCCTGCCAGACCCAAAAATAGAAACTTAATATGAGTGGAATGACCAGCAATTGCTGCAACAGAAACAACTGCCATGCTGGACGATGAAACCACACAAGATAATTACTTTTCATCAGGTGCTCCCATTAACCAGTTGGCATCGATAGTAAATATCTTGAGATGTTCTTCCGTGGTGCTCATTTTTTTCAGTTGGACATTGTTCAGTGAGACATTGTCGGTCAGGTTATCCAGTAAGTCCGAGACATCATCGTAGTTTTGACTGCTGGCGGCAAAAACCAATTGGCCGGTGTCGTCACTGAATGCAGTAAGCCAACTTTTTTCCGGCAACAAGTGCGGAAGTTGACGAAATAACTGTAAATATCTTTGATTCTGTTCCATGAATGTCTGTTTTTTCCTTAATTGCAGTGTCAATTGATGATGATGTTGAACGGCTTGTTCGTTTTCTTTGATATTTTGCTGTAATTGCACTAATTGGTGGCTAATTTCTGTTAATTGGTTGCTATATTGCGCAAGTTGGTTTTTTTGTTGTACGGAAATAAACGTCAGTACAGATACGCAGAGCATTAATTGCAGGCAGAGCAATAGCCCCCATTTCCGGCATAGGTGTTTTAATCTTGCCTGACGCCACGGTAAAAAATTAACCTGATACATCATCGATCATCCGGCCTCAGTGCCAGCCCCGCAGCGATAATGAAGGCATTAGTTTTTTCGGGTAATGGGAGCTGGTAATGGCGAAATGCGGTCAGCATGTTCCAGACATGAACGGGTTCTGCTGGCATAGCATGCTGTTCGTCACTGTAATAAATCTCAGGGCTAGCCATGTCTGGTGAGACAGGCAACTGGCTGATGATTTGTGCCAGATGCGGATGTGCCTGCATTGATATCAACCCATAACTAAAAGGGCCACTGGCGGGGGCAACCCATAGCCAGTCTGCTATGCGTTTGTGGATCAACCAGCCGTCATCGGGAACGCCTGCAAGTTTGGCAATATAGCGTAATGCGCAGGGAGAAATATCAATGGCATCGGGGGATAAATCGATGTCTGCGAGCAGCTTAAGCCAGAGGTTGAGATCTTTTTGTCGGGTGGCACTGATACAAATTTGCTGACCCCGCACCCGATAATCCAAAGCAAGATCACTGACGGGGAACTGTTTTTCGGCATTGGCATGGACAAACCAGCCGAGTTCTGGCTCTTGCAATAGAGTATGGGTAGGTAGGGCGATCTGCTTCTGTAAGGTTTGTTGAACAGGTAATGTTAATCGTAAACTAATCTTTTTAGGTAATTTTTGACGCCATTGCATTAAAATGTGGCCTAATTTTTCAGGATGTTGTAGCCGTCCTCCTGAAATAATGTCGCTTGATAAACGATATTGCCAGCAATGGCGAAGCTGCCAGCCATCACGACGTTTAATGGCTGCGAGAGCATTAATGTAATGTTCATGGACATCCAGTCCGATATACCATTTTGATAAATACATGTAGCGATCTCCATATCTGCTATTCATGAAAGGTCATATCCATAGTGCTGTGTAGCCTTTATACTACGTACTAATCGTTTATAAACTGCCCGATTAACATGGCGTGAGAAATTTCAGGTGAAGTTCATAAAGTATTTTTTGATCCTTGTCGTTGTTTGCATTTTATTGGGAACCGCCTCGATTTTTGGTTTGTACAAATATATCGAGCCGCAGTTGCCAGATGTCGCGACTTTAAAGGATGTCCGATTGCAGACACAAATGCAGGTGTACAGTGCTGATGGCGAGTTGATGGCGCAATATGGTGAAAAACGTCGTCTGCCACTAACCCTTTCCGAAATGCCACCCTTGATGGTAAAAGCCTTTATTGCCACTGAAGACAGCCGTTTTTATGAACACCATGGTGTTGATCCCATCGGCGTTATCCGTGCGGTTTCGGTCATGATGACTTCTGGCCATGCTTCCCAAGGGGCGAGTACCATTACTCAACAGTTGGCGAGAAACTTTTTCCTCAGCAGGGAGAAGACGCTGATACGTAAGGCGAAAGAGGCGTTTCTGGCGATTAAGATCGAACAACTGTTGACGAAGGATGAAATCCTAGAGCTATACCTCAACAAAATTTACCTTGGCAATCGTGCTTACGGTGTAGGGGCTGCGGCTAACGTCTATTTTGGTAAGAATGCCAATGAGTTGACTTTGAGTGAGATGGCGATGATTGCCGGACTGCCGAAAGCGCCTTCTACTTTTAATCCGCTCTATTCTTATGATCGTGCAGTCGGCCGTCGTAATGTGGTGTTGGGGCGCATGCAGGAAGAAGGCTACATTACTCAACAGCAGTATAATGAAGCCAGAAGTGAGAAATTGGTTGCCCGTTATCATTCCCCACAGATTGTCTTCTCTGCGCCTTATCTGACTGAAATGGTACGGCAGGAAATGATTAACCGTTATGGTGAAAATGCCTATACCGATGGATATAAGGTCTATACCACCATTACTCGTAAGGTTCAATTGGCTGCCGTTGATGCCGTCCGTGCAAATGTGATTGATTATGATGTGCGTCATGGCTATCGCGGCGCACAGGAAGTGTTATGGGCTGTCAGCCAGTCAGCATGGAGCCAGAGCCAAATTGTCGATAAGCTGAAAACCCTGCCCAAATATGGCCCATTGCTGCCTGCGGTGGTCACGAAGTCCAGTGCGACTCAGGCTGAAGCTATGCTGGTGGATGGCAGTAAAGTTGAACTGACTATGGCGGGTGTTCGTTGGGCGCGTCAATTTAAGTCTGACAGTCTGCAAGGGGCGGCACCACACAGTGTTAATGAAGTGATTCGAGCCGGTGAACAGATTTGGGTCAGAAAAGTCAATGATACCTGGTGGCTGGCACAATTACCTCAAGTTAACGCGGCGTTGGTCTCTCTCAACCCTATGAATGGCGAGGTAGAAGCGCTGGTCGGTGGGTTTGATTTCGAGCTAAGCAAGTTTAACCGCGTGACCCAATCTCTGCGTCAGGTGGGTTCCAACATCAAGCCATTCCTGTATACCGCTGCGATGGACAAAGGGCTGACGTTGGCATCTATGTTTAATGACGTGCCTATCAGCCGTTGGGATGCGGGAGCTGGAACGGATTGGCGTCCTAAAAACTCACCACCGACTTATGATGGCCCGATTCGTCTGCGTCAAGGATTAGGACAATCCAAGAACGTGGTCATGGTTCGAGCCATGCGTGCGATGGGGGTGGATTATGCCGCTGACTATCTGCGCCGGTTTGGCTTGCCGGGGGAAAATGTCGTGCGGACGGAATCGATGGCGCTGGGTTCTCCTTCTTTCACACCAATGCAAATGGTGCGTGGCTATGCAGTGATGGCGAATGGCGGTTATTTGGTTGATCCTTACTTCATCACTAAAATTGAAAATGATGAAGGAAAGGTATTGTTTGAAGCTAAACCGAAACTAGCCTGTCCACAGTGTGAAAATATTCCGGTGATTTATGGTGATACAGCGCGTTCCATTGAGTTGTCTGAAGATTCGATTGAGAACGTGACCCATTCCAATGTTACGCAAAATTCGACTCAGCCCCAGTCAGAGTTAGAGCGCGCTCCGGTCAATGCGAACAACGATGATCAGCAGTACGCACCTCATGTCATCAGTACGCCGCTGGCGTTCCTGATTCATGATGCCTTGAATACCAATGTCTTTGGTGAACCGGGTTGGATGGCTACAGGCTGGCGTTCAGCCCGTGATTTGAAACGCCGGGATATCGGGGGCAAAACAGGAACGACAAACAGCTCGAAAGATGCGTGGTTCTCTGGTTATGGCCCTGATATGGTTGCCACGGTCTGGATTGGTTTCGATGAGCATAGTAGAGCTCTGGGGCGTACACCCGCCCTGAAAGGTGAAGGCGGAGCGAAAAGTGCTCAACCCATTTGGAATGATTTCATGAAAGTGGCGCTGGAAGGTGTACCGGAAAAAGTGATGGAACCACCAGCAGGCATTGTTTCTGTCACTATTGATCGCGCGACGGGTAAGCTATCCAATGGTGGGGGCAATACCCGCAAGGAATATTTCATTGAAGGTACACAGCCAACGGAATATGCCGTTCCAGAAGCGGGAACGACAGTCACTGAGAATGGGGAAAGTCAAGAACTGTTCTGATTGACTACAGGAATCAAGGAAAAAAGCCCTGTCGGAAAACGGACGGGGCTTTTCATTATTATCAGCTTATCAATATCTGTTCTCTATTGGATTACTTATTACCCACTTTATTTTTTACGGCTTTGGCAAACTGTTTACCCCCATCCACCGCCGTATAATGCACATGAATGTTGATATCTTTTAACCGCCATGAAGCCAGTGGCAGCAGAGGATCATGGAATATTTTATTGATCACCTGCTTATCTGGGAATTCCAGAGTCCATGTTGAAATGGCTCCGGTGCCTTCAAATGGCAGGTAACGGTCATCATCAGACACAGTGAAAGTACAGCGTCGTAGGCAGGAGCATACAGTGCGGCAAGGCGACCCATCAGCCACTGGTAGGTACGATCAAGAACCCCGTCGTCATAAACTCATACAGTTCACGGGCGGCAGCCTGTTGAGCCTGAGCTTCCCGTAGCGCTGTATTGGCACTTTTGATCAGCAGTTCCTGTTCCTGCAACTGACGCCCAATAATATTGATTTCGTTTTGTGCCTGTTTATACTCAATTTCCCACTCTTGGCGAGGGCTGAGGCTTCCAAAGCGGAAATATTCTCATCGTACAGACTGTGGTAATACTTATAGCGCTCTTGTGCCATCTTTTTACTCTCTTCCAGCGAGGCTTTACCCAACTGGGCAATCTGGACGGCTTCCTGTTGTAGCTCGATGGTGAAAGCATATGTTTGATGAAGATGCAATCACCTGTCCTTATTGTAGAGGTGAGGGTGAGTATGAATACACTTGTATTGACTGCAATGGTACTGGATATGCGCCTGAAGAAGACAAACCATTCGCTCAATGCCATACATGCTATGGAGAAGAGTCGGCATTACAGATTTGTTGGAAATGTAAGGGTTCTGGGTATATATATGCAGATGAACGCGATACTGATGAAAATGACGACGATAATGATGATAATGATGATAATGACGATAATGACGATAATGACGATAATGACGATAATGACGATAATGACGAGGATGAAGATGAAGGTGAAGATGAATAACTGAAATAAGTGGGACCGTGGTCCCACTTCTAATATTCATTATCGTCGTTAAGCAACAGCGTTTCATAATCCTGTCCACCAGAGAATATGCCCAGAATGGACACGAATGTTGATTCTACTTCGAACGCAATAACTACACGTTTTCTGTAATTGGTGATTCTCAATCCGGGACGAACGTCATCACGTATAGTTCCCCGATGAGGGAATGTAGACAGACTTTCACAGTAATTTAAAATAGATTCTGTGTATCGGGCTGCGATATCTGGCGAGGCATTTTCTGCGATATAGTCATACAGTTCGACTAACTGCATTTCTGCCTCTGGTGAGAAGATGACCGTGTAAATCATTTCTGATGGCCGCGTCTTTCTGCTAGGCGAGCACGAACTTGATCAATACTGACTGCTCGTGATGGATCAGATTTCATATCATCATATGCAGCGCCAACCTGATTATGGAGCCAGTTTTCAACTGCACGATCACGAGCTAGCAAGGCTCTCAACCCCTCTCTGATAACTTCGCTCTCAGTCGCGTATTCGCCACTGCTTACTCGAACTTTTACCATTTCAGCCATATCGTTCGGCAGGGTGATGCTCATTTGTTTTGTGGTACGCATGGTATTGCTCTCCAATCGGATTTGGATTCAGTAGGATTTAATCCTATCACAATAAATATTGTAGCCCAATTAATGCGATCAAATATCAACATTTGCACCACTGACAGGTTTTCAAACTCGTATATCGGCCTGTTGGATCAGTTCAAGCAATGGGATCTCTTTTTCTGCCAACACTGCGATGGTTTGTTTCAGCGGAAAATGAAACGGCAGTGCAAGCGGATAGTGAATCTCTGCCAGCGAATTGGTCAAAGGCTGGTTCTTGATTCCAGAATATTGGCCATAAATCATACCTTTTAAATAGGAAGTGTGATGAATCAGAGAACGCATTCTCATTACCAATCCATAACGCAGGTTTATGTTTTTTGGCAGATTGGTATGGTTACACTATGGCCTGTCAATGATTGCTATCCATCCTAAAATATATTTTGGATCTGATCGTTTTTTAAAAAAATACTTGATTTCAATTGGCTGGATTAAGTGTTTTATTAATCAATAGAAAGAAGGTTTTTTATTGGGGAGTAATGGCGATCATATTTATTAATATTAACGATATAATAAATATATTTATTAATTATTTTTAATAAAGGGAAAAGCTTTTTACCCATATTATTTATGGTAATTATTTTAATTAATTTAGTTTAAGTGATTGATGTTTTTTGTCAGATTGGCGGCTTAAAACGGGGACAGGATTAATATTAAGAGGCGTTATCTTTTATCGCTAATAGATTTCAAGTTGTGGCGCGATGACAAGTGAGTGAACCCCCAGACATATAGATAACCATGTGACTGGGGAGTAAATGCAGCCAGCAAAAGCAGAAGCTTGAAAGGTGAAAGCACATACCTGTCTATTGGAATAGGTTTTAACGCTTTCCATTGCTTGATGCTTGCAGGTATCGCTGTGCAAAAAACAGGGCACTGACGTTTCTGGCTTCGTTGAAATCGGGATGTTCCAGCAAAGACATCATGTCTGCGATTGGCCAGCGAACTTGTACCAGCGGTTCTGGCTCATCGCCTTCCAAACGTTCGGGATAAAGATCTTGAGCAATGACAATATTCATCCTGCTGGAAAAATAGGAGGGAGCCATTGTCAGTTTCGTCAGCAGTTCCAGTTTGGCTGCCCCGAATCCCACTTCTTCCTTCAGTTCACGATTGGCTGCTTCAAGGGGGCTTTCTCCCGCATCAATGGCACCCTTTGGAAAACCTAATTCGTATTGTTCAATGCCAACGGCATACTCGTGGATAAGGAGCAACTCATCGCCGATCACGGGAATGATCAGTACGGCTTCACGATTGGAGGGTTTCATGCGTTCATAAACTCGCTTTACGCCATTGCTGAACTCAAGATTAACAGACTGAATATTGAATAAACGGGAATGGGCAACGTCATTTATATTCAATATTTTAGGTTTCTTCTGATCAATCATGCTTGCCCCTGATGGTTGCTATACACTGGCCAATTGAAAAATGATGCATCCAATCACCGAAAGATTCTTGGTAAATTCAATTTTTGTGATGAAATTGGATACGCATCCAAACTTTGCTTTAATATGGCCGATTATGCCAGTAAATGACAGCGATTATCGCTTGTATGTATTTTTGTTGCTATCTTACTGCTGCACAAAAGGCTTTATTTTGCGAAATGGTGTAATAAAATTTATTTAACCTTTTGTTAATAAAATTAAAAATAGAAGGCAAGAATAGAAATAGCCTGAATCTGCGTATTTTGTTAGGTTGTTATTCTGCCAGTCTCTTTATTGCTGTCATGGGCGTGGAGAAGAAATGAGTTCACTAGTCATTATATTGGCTATTTTTATCACTAGCCTGATTATAATGGCTTCCTTTCTGACTTTCAGATGGAAGCGGCCTGATAACGCGCGTTATCTACCGTCAATCGCCAAAACAGCCCATCGTAAGCTGAATGCTGATGAATATCAGGCCATTGACTCTTATTTGCAAAATGTCCTGCCTCTGATGCAGCCAGATAGGAGCCACAGATCAGGCCAACCAGCACTGCCTGTCAAAAATGATACGGTTTATACCATCAATCACACCATCAACCGCTTTTCTGCTGCCACTGATGAATCGCAGCATTGGCGCTATTATGTTGATGAAATGGAGATACACCTTCCTGCGTTATTTGAGTCATTCATTAAGCAGCAGAATACAATTGAGATTGTTCAGACCACATCCATGCCTCTTGTGATTGCCGTGAATGGACACTTCCTGAAAGATTATCAGCAAGATCTGTCCATTGCGCCAATCGTGAAACAAACAGCACAGGCTTCAATCCAGAAAAACGGCAATTCCAGTGCCAGTTTTTTGTATATCCGCAAGGAAACGCCGGAAGAGAATCGTCTGCGTCATTCAACAGGCATTCTGGAAAGCATTCTCATGTGTATTGGCTTGTCGCTCTGGTTTTTGGCTCTTTTCATGCCAACGCCCATATTACCGTGGCTAATGTTGGCTGCTGTTCTGTTTCTGATTGCCAGCTTCTGGCCGATTTTCAGGCCATCTTCTTCGCGTAACATGTTGAATATTAGCTGCTTCAGTGGTATTCCGAAACGTTGGGGGATATTCAGTGAATCTGAACCGGAACAGCGGAGGAATATCTCTCTGGGTGGTATTGATCTTCTTTATCCCTCACATTGGGAACCGTACGTCGTTCATGAGCTTGACCAAAATACTGATGTTGATATATATACCAATTGCCATGTCGTTCGGCAGGGGCGCTATCTCTCATTGCATGAGGAAGAAAAACATTATCCTTATCAGCGTCATAGAAAAAACCTGATACTGGTGGTTTTTTCCGTCTTTGCCATGTTGGTACTTTATTTTTACCAGCCCGTGAGCTTATCTATGCGGCTCAGTTTTGCATGGCTGCATGGCAGTAATACCCAAGTCATCACCAATGTCACTGAACTGCAAAATATGCCTCTGAAAGAAGGTGATGTACTGCGAGTCAAAGGCATCGGGATGTGCTACACACCACCCAGACTGAATGATAATCCCAGTGGAATCAAACATATATTTGCCGCGTTTGACTGCACTGGCATCTACTGGAATAACGATAGCCCATTGCCCATGCCGGAATCAGACATTATCGAAAATGCATCAACATTGATTACAACGGTCAATGAGCAATTACACCCGATTGAACGTAGCCGGAAAACCAACCCTGGCCTGAATGAAGCCATTGCGAAATCGGGTATGACACTACTCGACAATTTTTCGCAAGTCATCTTGAAGACGCATAATTTGTGTATGGACGAGATTGATTGTATTCGTCTGAAAAGCGCACTGGTCAATCTGAGCAATGCTGAGGATTGGAATGATCTATTGAAACAGGCTGAAAGAGGGAAACTGAATGGAACCAAAGTATTATTACGTTCAGTAAGTGCAGATGCACTGGAAAAGTTAGTTGATACCACCACAGCATCATTTATTTACCGGGAAATTGATAAAATAAGCATGCTCCTGAACAGCCCATCGCCGGGAGGCGTCCTGCTGATCAGCGAGGAAGGGAATCAGTTGGTTGAATTGCCTTATTCATCATTTCTTGCCTATGAATACAGCGCACTGGATCAGTGGAGGGAATTACAGCGGCTAGCTGACATACTGTTGAGTGCTCCATTTGAAGCTGTCGGAATTGTGACGAAATTGTCCGAAGACGCGAATGGAACTCGCCGTATCACCTTGCATAGTGAACCTGATTCCGTGACCCTTATTCGTTATTTGGGAAGCAGCTTCTTCCTGGCAATACTCATGGCGATATTGAGCATCAATGCCATTCTGATGATAAGTAAAAGGCAGAGAAATAAGGTGCGGCTCCAGCGCATAAGCCAGTACTACGACAATTGTTTCAACTCGAAACAGCCGCCGATGGATTAGCGATGAGTCTGCGGGCTGTGTTACCCTCAATCCGTTTTTTGCCAGCTTCGATTAGACATTTGGGAGAAACAACCATGCCGAATTCAGACACCGATCAGACTGTGCGCCTCGATAAATGGCTCTGGGCTGCCCGTTTTTACAAAACCCGCTCCATCGCGCGTGAAATGATTGATGGGGGAAAAGTTCATTATAATGGGCAGCGGAGTAAGCCGAGTAAACTGGTTGAGTTGAATGCAGAAATTAAACTGCGTCAGGGAAATGAAGAGAAAATAGTGACTGTTTTAGCACTGAATAGTCACAGACGCAGCGCCATTGAAGCTCAGCAACTCTATCAGGAAACGGAAAAAAGCATTATCAATCGGGAAAAAACGGCATTGGCCCGTAAAATGAATGCGCTCACAATGCCGCATCCCGATCGCCGCCCTGATAAGAAAGAGCGGCGTACACTGATTAAATTTAAGAACACGAAATTAAACGAGCCGGAATAGCCGTCTCAGTGAGATGAGAGAGATTTATGACCAAGCATGATCAATTACACCGCTTTTTGTTCGAAAGCCATTCTGTCCGGGGAGAACTCGTTTCCGTCAGTGAAACGTACCAGCGGATGATGGAAAATCACCATTACCCTCTGCCCGTACAGCAGCTATTAGGTGAATTGTTGGTCGCAACCAGCCTGTTGACTGCCACATTGAAATTCAACGGGGATATAACCGTACAGATTCAAGGTGATGGGCCAGTCAGACTGGCGGTCATTAATGGTAATAATCAACAGCAGATGCGTGGCACTGCCCGTATTGATGGTGATGTGGATGCTGCGAGCAGCCTGCGGGATATGGTCGGCAATGGTTATATGGTTATTACTGTTACACCAACAGAAGGTGAGCGTTATCAGGGCGTTGTCGCGCTGGAAGGGGAGACGCTGGCAGAATGTCTGGATGCGTACTTCAAACAGTCGGAACAGTTGCCAACCAGACTGTTTATCCGCACAGGAATGCTGGATGGAAAAATGGCGGCGGGTGGCATGTTATTGCAGATCCTGCCCGGCGCACAGGAAGGCAGCGAAGACCTACTTGATCATTTGGTACAACTCACTGCGACCATCAAGGGAGAAGAGCTGTTTACTCTGGATGTGAAAGAAATTTTGCATCGCCTTTATCATGAAGAAGATGTGACGCTGTATGAGCCTCAACAGGTTGAATTCCGTTGTACCTGCTCTCACCAACGCTGTGCTGATACGCTGGTGACGCTGCCGGATGCTGATCTTCAGGAGATTTTGCTCAAAGATGGCAAAATCGATATGGAATGTGAATTCTGTGGTATGCACTATATTTTCAATGATAAAGATATCAGTGAAATAAAGATTGTGAAAAAAGAACTGCTGCACTGATGCGATTAATTATTTTTCCAGGGCGTAATATACGCCCTTTTTTATGTGTTCATTAATCCTTTCATTCCGTGTCCTGCGTCTCATATAAACCTAAAAAAAGTAATGCAATTATCAATTTTTTGATAACAATCGCTGTTAATTAGTCATAATTATTTATTATTTCCCGCAGAGAAAAAGTGTAACTGATCAGGAGCAACACATGAGCGTTAAAGGCATTACTGCGCAGGAACTTGCGGTTTATGGTATTTGTGATGTTAGCGAGATTGTTTATAACCCAAGTTATGAATTGTTATTCTCTGAAGAAACTCAGCCCTCATTGCAAGGGTATGAGCGTGGCACACTGACCCATCTTGGTGCAGTTGCGGTAGATACAGGGATTTTCACGGGGCGTTCTCCCAAAGATAAATATATTGTCCGCGACGATGTGACGTGCGATACCGTATGGTGGGCTGATCAGGGAAAAGGTAAAAACGATAACAAACCGCTCAGTCAGGAAACCTGGTCTCAGCTCAAGGGATTGGTTACGCAGCAGCTTTCAGGCAAACGTTTGTTTGTCGTAGATGCATTTTGTGGCGCGAATGCGGATACCCGCCTGAAAGTGCGTTTTATCACCGAAGTGGCGTGGCAGGCTCATTTTGTCAAAAACATGTTTATTCGTCCATCGGACGAAGAATTGGTTAACTTCACACCTGATTTTATTGTGATGAACGGGGCGAAATGCACCAACCCGCAGTGGAAGGAGCAGGGGCTGAATTCTGAGAACTTTGTTGCTTTTAACCTGACAGAACGTATGCAGTTGATTGGTGGTACTTGGTACGGTGGAGAAATGAAAAAAGGGATGTTCTCAATGATGAACTACCTGCTGCCATTGAAAGGTATTGCATCCATGCACTGCTCTGCCAACGTGGGTGAAGAAGGCGACGTTGCCATTTTCTTCGGCTTGTCTGGTACAGGTAAAACCACGCTTTCCACCGATCCGAAACGTAAGCTGATTGGTGATGATGAGCACGGCTGGGATGATGACGGCGTGTTTAACTTCGAAGGTGGCTGCTACGCGAAAACCATTAACCTCTCCAAAGAAGCAGAGCCGGATATCTATCACGCGATCTGCCGCGATGCTCTGCTGGAAAACGTTACCGTGCTGGCGGATGGCACAGTCGATTTCAATGACGGTTCCAAGACCGAAAATACCCGCGTTTCTTATCCTATCTACCATATCGAAAACATCGTTAAGCCAGTATCGAAAGCCGGACATGCCACTAAAGTAATTTTCCTGACTGCTGACGCTTTCGGTGTATTGCCTCCGGTCTCCCGTCTGACGCCAGAACAGACCCAGTATCACTTCCTATCGGGTTTTACGGCGAAGCTGGCGGGAACTGAACGTGGTGTGACAGAACCTACGCCAACGTTCTCTGCCTGCTTTGGTGCGGCATTCCTGTCACTGCATCCGACTCAGTATGCAGAAGTGTTGGTTAAGCGGATGCAGGCATCAGGCGCGAAAGCCTATCTGGTCAATACTGGCTGGAATGGCACAGGCAAACGCATCTCTATCAAAGATACCCGTGCGATTATCGATGCGATCCTGAATGGTGATATTGAAGATGCGGATACCATTGAGCTGCCGATCTTTGACTTGGCTGTACCGACAGCATTGCCAGGCGTGGATACCGGCATTCTTGATCCACGTAACACCTATGCGGATAAATCTGAATGGGATGTTAAGGCTAAAGATCTGGCACAGCGTTTTGTCGATAACTTTGACAAATATACTGATACAGCCGCAGGTGCTGCATTGGTGAAAGCAGGGCCTAATCTGTGATAGCTGCCGTGTTAAATTAACAGCAAACCATGTAAGACCCTATCTGGCTGGATAGGGTTTTTTCATTCATCGAACATTAATCAGCAATCAGTTAGGTGGCAGGTCGAACAGCAGGATTTCACTTTCTTGGCTGGCAATTAATTGAAGATGAGATTCATCCCAGATAGCGATGCCATCTCTGGTGGTCGCCTGAACGCCATTGATAGTCACTTCGCCACGAACAACCTGAATCCAGATTTTTCGCGATTTTTCTATATTATATTCGTCTGTTTCGCCGTTTTTCAGTGCCCAACGCCATAAAGTCATATCCTGAAATACTTTTAACGAGTCATCGCGGGTATCGGGCGAAAGGATTAACTGGCGACCTTTGTCAGAATCAAAGCAGCGTTGCTCGTAGCGCGGAGGCAGGTCATTTTTTTCCGGCATGATCCAGATTTGGTACAGGTGAAGTTTGCTACTATTATGCGGATTATATTCAGAGTGACGGATACCTGTTCCTGCGCTCATAATCTGGAACTCTCCGGCGGAAATTTGCCCCTGATTTCCCATACTGTCCCGATGTTCGATTGTACCGGAAAGCACATAGGTCAGGATTTCCATATCCTTGTGAGGATGCATGCCAAACCCTTGCCCGGCATCAATCACATCTTCATTAACCACCCTCAGGGCAGAAAATCCCATGAAATTGGCGTCATAATAGTTAGCAAATGAAAACGTATGCCAACTGTCCAGCCAGCCGTGATTGGCGTGGCCTCTCTCTGAAGCTTTACGTAAATAGATCATTTTCAAAATCCCTCAATGTTTTTTGTAGTCTAATTGAAGGCTTGAAATATGAAAGATTGTAAATTTAATCTTAAAATTCAAAATTTTTGAATGGCAGCTAAGGTGAGTTAAGTATAAAAAAAAGCCAACATCTAAGTTGGCTATAAAGTAAACACTGGAAGCAATGTGAGCAATGTCGTACTTTCATATGACCCTGAAGGTGGTGCACTGAAAGTAATAATAATGATAATCGTTCTTATTATCGTTTGTAAAGTGTTTTTTTAACCAAATTTAGAGGTATGACTAAAAAGTCGATCTTTACACGGGATCGCAGGTAAAGTGTGCTGATTATGAAAACAACATCGTCCTGACAACTGAGCCTCCGGGTAACAAACCGGTGCCGTAGAATACCCTGCATCAGATAATTGCCAGAGAGATCACATTTAATTAACAGTTTCTAAAATATTTGTGATCGCTTCGTTTTTTCCTTTCATTTTCTTCGACATTTTTATGGTTACCGTATTAGCTGGGTTTCTGGGGCTCGTTATGGTCATTATTCTCGGTTCGTTATTCGTCTCATTTTGATAAACGAGTACTTAATTTAGATAAGGAGCTATATATGTCCACTATCGTGTTGCCTCGCATTATGGAAGTAGGCGGTCGGGCTATCACCCGTCTTCCGCAGGTTCTGCAAAGTATCCACAGTAAAAAACCCCTGATTGTGACAGACAAAGTGATGGTTCAGCTAGGTTATCTAGATAAACTGCAATCTATTTTGCAAGATGCTGGCATTGAAAGCGATGTTTATACTGACACAGTACCAGAGCCAACGGCTGCCTCTATTCAGGCAGGAATTAAGAAAGTGAAAAGTGATCAGTTTGATGCCGTTATTGCACTGGGTGGCGGAAGCGCGATTGACAGTGCAAAAGCCATCGCTGTGATGGGTAAATTTGGCGGCACAGTCAATGAATACCGTTTCCCTCGTCAATTCAATGAACCGGGGCTCCCTATCATAGCCATTCCCACGACGGCGGGAACAGGATCAGAATGTACTCGCGTCACCATTATTACTGATGAAAAAACCGATGAAAAATTACTTTGCATAGGTGTCGGATTCATGCCGATTGCCGCTATTATCGATTATGAGCTGACTATCAGCGTTCCAGCAAGAACGACGGCAGATACTGGCATTGATGCGATGACTCATGCCATCGAAGCTTATGTTAGCCAGAAAGCCAATCCCTATTCAGATAGTCAGGCTATTGCCGCCATGAAACTCATCGGCCCGAACCTGCGCAAGGTATATCACGATGGCAATAATAACGTTGCTCGTGAAGCCATGATACTCGGTTCAACCCTTGCAGGTATTGCATTCTCTAACGCATCTGTTGCACTAGTGCACGGTATGAGCCGCCCTATCGGTGCCTTCTTCCATGTTCCACATGGGTTATCCAACGCCATGTTGCTTCCCGCCGTCACCCGGTTTTCTTTAGATGCAGCCAAAGAACGCTATGCCGAATGTGCACGCGCACTAACTTTTGCAAAACCAACAGACAGTGACAATGTAGCCTGTGAAAAACTACTAACGACTTTAGTCGATTTAAATGAAGCGCTTTCCGTGCCAACACCAGAGCAATTTGGCATCGACAAAACACGCTTTTTTGCGGTTGTAGAAACAATGGCAAAACAAGCGGAAGCATCCGGATCACCGAGTAATAATCCACGGGTTCCAACCATTGCGGAAATGGTAACCATTTATAAGCAATTGTGGAATTAATGACTGATTTACTGGAGAAAAGGCCATGAGTATCGTAGGACATTTTATTAACGGCAAGGTTACTGATATCCATTCACGCTTACAGGATATTTATAATCCTGCCACTGGCGAAGTCAGCCGTCAGGTTGCTATTGCCTCCAAGGCTACCGCTGAAGAAGCGATTGCAGCAGCACAAGCGGCTTTCCCTGAATGGCGTGATACCCCGCCAATAAAACGGGCACGTATTATGTTCCGTTATAAGCAACTGCTGGAAGAGCATGCTGATGAAATTTGCCGTTTGATTGGTCAGGAACATGGCAAGATTATTCATGATGCAGCAGGTGAACTCCAACGTGGTATCGAAAACGTTGAGTATGCCTGTGGAGCACCTGAAATCTTGAAGGGAGAATTTAGTAAAAACGTAGGGCCGGGAATCAACTCCTGGAGCGACTTCCAGCCATTGGGTGTTGTTGCAGGGATTACCCCATTTAACTTCCCGGCGATGGTTCCTCTGTGGATGTACCCTCTCGCACTGGTTTGTGGTAATACCTTTGTACTGAAACCCTCAGAACGTGATCCAAGTGCTCCCTTGTATATTGGCCAGTTATTAAAAAAAGCGGGGCTACCCGATGGTGTATTTAACATCGTCAATGGTGACAAAGAAGTGGTGGATACACTGCTAACTGACAAACGGGTAAAAGCAGTCAGTTTTGTGGGATCAACTCCCGTCGCGCGGTATATCTACACGACGGCTACAGCCAACGGCAAACGTTGCCAAGCACTTGGCGGAGCTAAAAACCACGCTATCGTCATGCCAGATGCCGATATGGAGAATGTAGTAAACTCACTCTTAGGGGCTGCATTTGGTTCATCAGGTGAGCGTTGTATGGCACTGTCTGTTGCAGTGGCAATCGGTGATGAAATTGCCGATCAGTTGGTCACTCAGCTGCAAGAGCGCATGAAGTCCCTGACCATTGGGGTTCATAGTGATAAAAATAATGATTTTGGCCCCGTCATTACCCGCGAGCATCAGCAAAAAGTATGTGGTTATATTACAAGTGCTGAACAGCAAGGCGCCAAAATTTTGGTTGATGGTCGTAACATGAAAGTTTCTGGTTATGAAAATGGCTTCTTTGTCGGTGCCACATTGATTGATAATGTCACTACAGATATGGATAGCTATAAAGCAGAAATCTTTGGTCCCGTTTTACAAGTCGTTCGCGTTAAAACCATGCAGGAGGCGATGGATATTATCGACGAACACGAATATGGCAACGGCACTTGTATCTATACGCGTGATGGAGAAGCCGCTAACTATTTTGCCGATCGTATTCAGGTTGGTATGGTTGGGATCAATATCCCGCTGCCCGTCCCTGTTTCTTACCATAGCTTTGGCGGCTGGAAAAACTCATTGTTTGGTGATCTCTACGCCTATGGCCCTGATGGTGTGCGGTTCTATACGCGTCGTAAAACTATCACGCAACGCTGGCCATCCGCTAACCTGCGTGAAGGCGCAGAGTTCTCAATGCCAACATGAAATTTTCCTACAATACCCTGTTAATTCAGGGTATTTTTTTTCTACTTCGCTCTATTTTATTTATTCCGCTAGCCCCTTGACGTATCTATTGCAATTTTTTTAATATGTTAACGTAACTTTCATTTGAATGACGTAAGAAACCACATTATTTAAACATAACTAAGATGGAACTCTGTATGTCATACATGATATATCTAACATTAAATGGTAAGAAGCAGGGCTTAATATCAGCAGGGTGTTCAACGCTTGATTCTATAGGAAATATACCAAAAGGGACACGAAGATCAAATACAGGTACTCAGCCTGAATCATGCAATTTCACGCCAGCAGAACGTGAGTCACCAGCCAATACAATTCATCAAACCAATCGACAAGTCATCACCACTACTGGCAATGGCAATAGACTCCAATGAGTCACTAAATGGTGGTTTTATTTTTTATAGAACAAGCCAAATAGGGCAATTAGAATTATTCTACGAAGTAAAAATTACAGAAGCCACTATCACAGATATTTCCTGTGTATACCCACACTCTATTAATGATCATGATATAATGCCATATGAAAAAGTCACGTTAAACTATAAATCTATATCATGGAACCATGTGACTGCTGGAACATCAGCTTATAGCATCTGGGAAGATAGAACATTATAAAAATAAAACTAAGCATATTATATATATGCTTAGTCACATAGTTTTTCATTTTTTGCATACTTTTGGGGAGCACTTATCGATTTTTTATAACAAGTAATATATCCATTTTCTTTTAATTTGAAATCACCGTACCAATATACAGGCAAACTAATGACAAAACCTAAAATACCAAAAAATGTAAGAAATTTAAAAATTGAATTATTGTGTTTTGGCAACTTTGAAAAAAATAAATAATAAAAAATAGAAATACAAAAATAAAATGTCAAAGGATAAAAAAACAATACTGCAAACATCCTCCATGAAAAAACAATAACATCCGAAAGATTATAAACCAATAAAAATTCATCAACAGCAAAAAAGAGAGCCGCATTTATTATTAAAAATAAAAAAAATGTCCCAATTGCTAAAGTTAATTTATTTTTATTATTCATCTAAGCCTCTTCATTATTAATTTTAACCCCATTTAGATAAAATAAATATTATTTTATTCGTGGATAAGGATAACCAAATGGCTGTTTACGATAATCTAATTTATCAGCCTCAGCTAGTTCCTTTTCACGCATGTAGTTTATCAGTTTTTTACTAATTTTATAACGGTCATCAAGTTCATATAGCACCCAAGTCGTAAAAGCCCCAAAAACTAACGCCACAATAGCAACTCCTAAAGCAAAACCACCTTCCAAAAAAATAGCTGCACCAGCAACAACCCCAAAGCCAACCAAAGCTCCAACAGCGGTTTTGGCTACATCCATCGTGATATTTCCGAAAAAATCATAAATATCGTACTCATCTCTAAATAATAATTCCATTGATCTATACGGAACAGAAACAATAAGAACTCTTCTAGGGGTCCTGTGGAAGAACTGACAAATTTGATAAGTTTGAGATATTGGTGGTTTACCTTAACGTCTGTAACTATTTGATAATTAACTTATAACAGCACTTTTGATAGATTTTTTCCAACATAACTAAATAGTGTACTTTTTGATAAATATAATTAAGTAACTTATTGAGGTTTCAGTAACTTTACATTTTTGTCAATTCTTCCACTGGACCTCATTTAGGATTACCTCCAATGACTTTTATCTGGCATTTCCAGATATGGAAAAGTAATGCTGAACGGCATTTAAAAGAAGCTATAGATAAACTAGCTGAGCGATGGATATACATCCAAAACAATAAAGAAAAAAGGCGTATACGTTGGATTCAGGAAGAGGCTGAATATCTTGATGGAGAAGGGAAAATAGAAATAATTTTTGCCGATTCTATCATGTCATATTTAACTCAACTTAAAGGGCAATTCACAAAAATAGTGATTAAAAATGTTTCTACTTTAAAAAGCGTTTATAGCATTCGTATTTATGAATTACTGATACAATTTCAGTCTGTAGGCGATAGATTAATTAACTTAGAAGACTTCCGCTCCATGTTAGGATTAGATGATAAAAAATATTCTACTTTTAACTCATTGAATCAATGGGTAATAAAACCCGCAATAAAGGAGTTAAATAAAAAAAGCAATCTCATTGTGTCAATTGATACGGTTAATAAAAATCGTAATGTAGTCACTTTATATTTTCACTTTAAAGAAGATCAACAAATAAAAATGGTTATCTAGTGTCAATAAGCGAAGTTGCAAGGTTGACAGGAAAAGCAAGAAGCTTTGGAAAAAATAGCAATTTCATCCCATTTTAACCTTGAAACCCAAATAGCCATTTTGATAAAAAATGACTAACAATAAAAAAGGGGGGTTACTGTAGAAAAGATATATTTTGATCAGTTGAGGATATTTTCGTGGTGAGAGACTCAACGTTGGGCTGCTTTTAAGCCTTCTTATGTAAATTTAACAGAAATCTATTGATGCATTAGGTTTTTATTGCTTATTTTGAAATAAAATGGCTTACTTAGGAATAATTAACAGAGGAGGAACGCTATGCAGTATACCACCTACATGGAAATTACAGGGGCAGATCAAGGATTATTGTCTAAAAACTGTTCAGATAATGATGCCCACAAAGATAAAATACAACTCAACTGCCTTGAGTTATCAAAAGGCGTTGATGACTTAAGTCACATAGGAAAAATAATTTTAGAAAAAAATCTAGATAGCTCATCACCTTTATTATTTAATGCGATTGATAAAAATGAGCGTTTAGCATTAAAAATAGTCCAGTGTGTTGATAACAAAATAACGCATGAATTTAAAAATGAGTTTATAGAGAGAATAGAAACTAACATTTCAGAAAATAACTTACCTTATGAAAAAATACAAATAAAAATAGCCTGATAACTAACATTAGTGATGGGCGGCAAGAAATACCATCGCCCATAAAAAAGATAGAAGATTATGAAAATGAAAAACAACAATATTTATTTACTAAATAAACTATCACAAAAAGAAACTAAATCCTTAAGAGATACATATGAAAGAGAAACTAAATCCTTAAGAGATACATATGAAAAGGAAGACAAATCTTTAAGAGATGCATATGAGAAAGAAATAAAATATTTAAGAGATAAACATGAAAAAAAGATTAAATCGTTAAACGATGAACATCGTGCAGAAAAAATTAAATCGTTAAACGAGGCATGTGAGCGAGAAATTCAATATCTAAACGACTCATATAAGAAGGAAATTAAATCATTAAACGATGCATACGAAAAAGAAATTCAATCAACAGATAAATATGATGAATGGGTTAGTGATTTGTTTCGCTGGGATCTACCAACAGTATTCACACTCAACTCCATAATCATATTGCTTTATTTCGTAAGCATATACTCAACTAATAGTAATCCAGTTGCGATGCTTTGCATTTATGCATTCATGTATTTTTTTTCTATAATACTTCTATCCATAGTAATATCATTAGATAAAAAATTCAGTTTCCTTCTATACTTAAAGGCGAAAATAATTTACCTTTTCAGTTATTTTCATCTTTCTCATTAAAAAGATATTTATCTAACATCAAATATGCTTTAATTGCCGTGTTTCCAGCTTTATAAGTAAGCACCGCTTTACTACTGGTAAATATTTTTCTGTTATAATCCTTTTCCAGCCATTTGTATAACCTAACTCCCCCCTTTGGAGTGAACAATCTATGTAAAAGTGGTACTTTTTCAAGACCACTTTTTGTTTCCACAGGTAAGTTTATAATTCTTTTAGAAGGATCATATTTAGCAAACCCTGCAAACCCATAATAAATACCCACGCCAAAGTTTACAATATCATACGCTAATTCCCCAGAACCCTCATCAGCCCCAAAAAAAGAAAAACCCTTTTCTGTCAAAATCTTAGTTGGATTACCTTGATCTATATAGCCATCTGTCCATTCATACATGATATTGCTTGCTCCTTCTATTGTGTCGCCAAACCCTGTAGCTATCGCTAGAACTCCCATACTTTTAGACTCCAGACCTCTTAACCACCCCCGCCTCGTGCCAAAAGCCACAATTCCAGATCCAAACTGCACAATACCTCCAATAACTTTTAACCCATTTTTACCATAAAATAGAAATCCTTTTCCTGAGTATTCTTGGGTATTTAAATATGTTTCCCTATCTTTTTTCCTTCCTTGTTCATACCCAGATTTCTCCACCTCTAATTCCATCTCTATTTCTTTTATAAATTTTTTAGCTTCCTTCCAACATTCCCATCGACCTTGTCCATAATGATAAATAGCTATTTTAAAATCATTCCTTATCAATCTAATAACTTCATTAATTTCATGCAGGTAGCCATTCTTAGACTCCATATCATCCAGCAAATAAGCGGATGAATATCTAGCAACTTTAATTAACTCATTGGCAGCATAATCAAACCTTTGCTGTAATTCATTTGCCATAATTAATATACCCTCTCATCCCATATACTATAAGAACTGGTTCCGGCAGTCACATGTTCCCACGTAATGGATTTAAATTTAATGGATAATGATTCCTCTGGCTGAGCGTCATTATGAGTTATAGAGTTCGGACAAAAGAAATTGATATTAACCAAAGATGCCTCGGTTAATTTAACTTTATAATATAATTCAAGCCCGCCATTCATCGCAGTCCGATAAAAGAAAAACTCACAGGTTAATTTTTCATTTGATGTTAATGCTTGTGATAATAGAGGCGATGATTTATCGATAGGTTTACGTATGTCGATAGGTTGAAAATTTACATTTTGATGCATGGATAAGTTAGAGGATAATTCATTAACCAGGATTTCATCTTCATGCCCTTTTTGAAATTTATTACCTATAGACTCTATAGTAGAACATCCGCTAGAAATTAAACCCTGTTTATTTCCTTGCAGCTTAAGATAAATAATATTCGCCATCAGTACACCCTCTTAATTTTAAA